>NZ_DAMBSA010000500.1:0-3008 GCF_032054795.1 Pantoea sp. CTOTU49201 | reverse complement strand
AGAGATAGCGCGATCGTTAAATAAAGAGGCATACACGTGCTTCACCGCGATGATCACCGCGTCATAGCCCTGCACGTTAAGGAAAGTCTCCTGCTGGCCGGCAAACGAGGCGTCGGGCATATCCTCGGCGGTGGCTGACGAGCGCACCGCAAAGGAGGCGTCGGCATCATCAGCAGAGAGTTGTTCGTAGGCGCTACGAATCGCCGCTTCCAGCTCAGGCTGGAATGGCGTATCGACCACCCATTGACGAATCTGTTTACCCGCTTGCGCGAGCTCAGCAACATCATCAACATCCGTTTTATCCAGCAAATCATAAATACGCTGGTTCAGTCCGCTTTGATCGAGGAACAGATTAAACGCATAAGATGTGGTCGCATAACCGTTTGGCACGGAAACACCCAGCGACGACAAATTCGTAATCATTTCTCCCAGGGAAGCATTCTTGCCTCCCACCCGATCAACATCATGCATGCCAAGCTGGTTGTACCAGAGCACTAGCGACTGTTGGTCTTGATTGGACATTGAGATTATCCTTTTAAATGATGTGAATACACATGGAACATTTTGCTATTCGCCAAAACAGCCTGGCACAACCTATAAATAAAGACTAAGTGTTGAATCGTTAAAGCAGGAAAAGAAAGGCAAAATCGGATTAGTACTTAGAATTAATTGAGTTGCGCAACCGGGCTATTTCACGCTAATGGATTGCTGCAACGATATTTTTCCCTTTTTCAGAGGGTTAGCGATTGATTTTTGTTGCGCAACGGCTTCACACTTTATTTCATGCGCGAAAAGGAAAATGCGCGAAAATAACGCTTTTCAAAACAGCATTTCATCTAATATTGATTATTCGCTGATTCATCTTTGTGAGCGCAATAGCGGACAATATGGATATTTCATTTTACTATTAATTAAAATGAAATATTGTCATCAATAATTTAGGCATTGATACGCAAGAGGATATTTGCAAGATGAACACTGAACGCAGCGTATTCTACATTTCTGATGGCACCGCCATAACCGCCGAAGTACTGGGCCATGCGGTGTTATCTCAGTTCCCGGTGATGGCCCACAGCGTGACGCTGCCGTTTGTTGAGAATGTGCAGCGCGCTCAAGCGGTTAAAGCACAAATCAATGCGCTCTATCAGCAGAGCGGCGTACGCCCGCTGGTTTTCTTCTCTATTGTTACGCCCGATGTACGCGAAATTATTCTGGAGAGCGAAGGCTTTTGTCAGGACATCGTGCAGGCGCTGGTGGCACCGCTGCAGAGTGAGCTGGGCGTAGCGTCAATGCCAGTGGCGCACCGCACACATGGTTTAACCGCCAGCAACCTCGGCAAATATGACGCGCGTATCGCGGCCATCGATTACACCCTTGCGCATGATGACGGCATTTCTTTGCGCGGTTTGGAAGATGCGCAGGTGATTTTGCTCGGCGTGTCTCGCTGCGGGAAAACCCCCACCAGCTTATACCTGGCGATGCAGTTTGGCGTGCGTGCCGCTAACTATCCGTTTATCGCCGATGATATGGATAACCTGAAACTGCCGCCGGCGCTGCGTGCGCATCAGCATAAGCTGTTTGGTTTGACCATCGATCCGGAACGCTTGGCGGCGATTCGTCAGGAGCGCGCGGAAAATACCCGTTACGCTTCGCTACGCCAATGCCGTCTCGAGGTGGGCGAAGTGGAAGCGTTGTTCCGCACCAATCAGATTCGTTATCTCAACAGCACCAACTATTCGGTGGAGGAGATTGCCACCAAAATCCTCGACATTATGGGCCTGAACCGCAACATGTATTAGGTGTTGCTGCCGGTCGCCATAAATGGCGCCCCTACAAAAACCGCACTACACATTCGTAGGGTCGCCATTTATGGCGACCTGATCTCACTGTAATTCCAATGTAAAGCCAGGCTTCCGTCTAATTTGATGACCTTTGTTTTTAGCAGGTTGAATTCGCAGGCTATTAGTTTATTGTGACCACCATCACTTCCCGGTATTTCACCGCTGCGAAGAAAAAATTTTTGAGAACCCCAATGAACAAGACTGATGAACTGCGTACCGCGCGCATCGGTAGCCTGCTGACTCCGGCTGCGCTCGCGCATGAACACCCTATTTCGGCAGAAATTGCCGCCAACGTCACGGCTTCCCGTCAACGCATCGCGCGCATTCTGACCGGCGAAGATCCGCGTCTTTTAGTGATTATTGGCCCTTGTTCGCTGCACGATCCTAAAGCGGCAATTGAGTATGCTGAACGTCTGAACGTGCTGCGTGAGCGCCATAAAGATCGTCTGGAAATCGTGATGCGCGCCTATTTTGAAAAACCGCGCACCGTGATTGGCTGGAAAGGCCTGATCTCCGATCCGGATCTGGATGGCAGCTACGATGTCAATCGGGGCATCGCCATCGCGCGCAAACTGCTGCTGGATATCAACGCGCTCGGCATGCCAACCGCCACCGAATTCCTCGATATGGTGATCGGCCAGTTTATTGCCGACCTGATCAGCTGGGGCGCAATTGGCGCGCGTACCACCGAAAGCCAGATTCACCGTGAGATGGCATCGGCGCTCTCCTGCCCGGTTGGTTTCAAGAACGGCACCGACGGCAACGTGCAGATCGCGGTCGATGCGATTCGCGCCGCGCGCGCCAGCCACATGTTCCTGTCACCGGATAAGAATGGTCAGATGACCATTTATCAAACCAGCGGCAATCCGCATGGTCATGTGATCCTGCGCGGTGGTCGTCAGCCGAACTATCATGCGGAAGATGTGGCGGCAGCGGCGGCCAATCTGCGCGACTTCAATCTGCCGGAGCAACTGGTGATCGACTTCAGCCACGGCAACTGCCTGAAGCAGCACGGTCGTCAGCGTGATGTTGCCGATGACGTGGCGGCGCAAATTCGTGCCGGATCGCGCGCGGTGGCGGGCGTGATGATTGAGAGTTTCCTGCAGGAAGGGAATCAGAAAGTGGTGAGCGGTGAAGCGCTAACCTATGGTCAGTCAATCACCGATC
>NZ_DAMBSA010000499.1:0-3013 GCF_032054795.1 Pantoea sp. CTOTU49201 | reverse complement strand
ATTTGGCGTGTTGGTGAACTGCAACGCATTCAGACCGGGGAAGGCGACCGAATAAGCCACGCCTTCGGTGTTCATGCCGATTTCGCTCATCTTGCGAATCACTTCATCGGTACGAGCCAGCGATGAACCTTCCGGCATCTTCACGCCGCCAATCAGATAGAGCTTATCCTGGGTCGGAATAAAGCCGCCCGGCACGGTATGGAACATAAAGCCCGCACCGGCCAGCAGCAGCACGTACACGCCGAACACCGCACCACGACGACGCAAGGTTTTACCCACCAGCGATTCATAGCCATCCGAACTGCGCTGGAAGAAGCGGTTAAACGGACGGAACAGCCAGCCGAGCAGGCGATCGATGATGCGCGTCGGCATATCCTTCGCGGCATCATGTGGCTTCAGCAGCAGCGCTGCCAGCGCCGGGGACAGCGTCAGCGAGTTGATGGCGGAGATCACCGTTGAAATGGCAATCGTCACTGCAAACTGCTTATAGAACTGACCGGTAACGCCCGACAGGAACGCCATCGGCACGAACACCGCACACAGCACCAGCGCGATGGCGATAATCGGCCCAGACACTTCACGCATCGCCTGATGCGCCGCCGCCGTCGGCGATAAGCCTTGCTCGATATTACGTTCGACGTTCTCCACCACCACGATGGCGTCATCCACCACGATACCGATCGCCAATACCAGTCCGAACAAACTCAAGGTATTGAGCGAGAAGCCAAGCAGATAGAGGATGCTGAAGGTACCGACCACCGAAACCGGCACCGCCAGCAGCGGGATGATCGACGCGCGCCAGGTTTGCAGGAACAGAATCACCACCAGCACCACCAACACAATCGCTTCGAACAGCGTTTGCACCACGGCACGGATCGAATCACGTACGAACACCGTTGGATCGTACGGCGCGGCCCACTGCACATCGTCCGGGAAGCGGGTTGCCAGTTCAGCCATTTTGTCGCGCACCGCATTCGACAGGTCGATAGCATTGGCGCCCGGCGCCTGGAAGATACCAATACCCACCGCATCTTTGTTGTTCAGCTGCGAACGCAACGCGTAGCTGCCGGAACCCATCTCAATGCGCGCCACATCACGCAGGCGCACCAGCGTGCCGTCGTCGGCGGTTTTCAGGATGATATTGCCGAACTGTTCTTCGCTCTCCAGACGACCTTGGGTGTTGATCGACAGCAGGAAATCGCTCTGTTTTTTCAGCGGCTCTGCGCCAAGCTGACCGGCAGAAACCTGCACGTTCTGCTCCTGCATCGCGCTGACCACATCGGACGCGGTCAAGCCACGCGCCGCCACTTTATTGGGATCGAGCCAGACGCGCATCGCGTACTCACCGGCCCCGAAGATCTGAATCTGACCCACGCCCGGCAGGCGCGCCAGCTCATCTTTCACCTTCAAGGTGGCGTAGTTACGCAGATAGAGCGAATCGTACTTGCCGTGTGGCGAGAACATATGCACCACCAGCGTCAGCGTCGGCGACATCTTCTGCGTGGTGAGGCCGAGTTGTCGTACCTCTTCCGGCAGACGCGCTTCGGCCTGCGCCACACGGTTCTGTACCTGAACCTGCGCCTGATCCGGATCGGTGCCTGGACGGAAGGTCACGGTGGTGACCAGCACGCCATCAGAACCGGCCACAGATTTCATGTACATCATGTTTTCTACCCCGTTGATGGCTTCTTCCAGCGGCGTCGCCACGGAATCTGCTATCACTTTGGGGTTAGCGCCAGGATATTCCGCGCGCACCTGCACGCTCGGTGGCACCACATTGGGATATTCACTGATCGGCAGCAGCGGAATGGCGATCAATCCGGTGGTAAAGATCAAAATCGACAGCACCGCGGCGAAGATCGGTCGGTCGATAAAAAAGCGGGAGAAATCCATAAAAGGCAGTCTCGAAGGTTATTGAGCGGAGCGCATCGCCACCGGTTGGGCGGTCACCGGCATGCCAGGCATAAAGACTTTCTGCAAGCCGTTTACGATCACCTTGTCGCCGGGTTTCAGGCCTTGCTGCACAATGCGCAGGCCATCGGCTAAATCACCGGCCTGAATATCGCGGCGCTGGGCTTTACCCTGGGCATCGACCACGTAAACGTACTTACGATCCTGATCGGTGAGCACGGCTTTATCGTCGATTAACAGGGCGGTGAAGTCGGCGCTGCCCGGCAGGCGTACGCGTGCAAACAGGCCCGGTGTGAACTGACGCTGCTGATTATCCAGCGAGGCGCGCATGCGGATGGTGCCGGTGCTGGCGGTCAGTTGGTTATCGAGGAAATCCACGGTGCCGCGATGCGGAAAACCCTCTTCGCCAGTCAGCGCCACTTCCACCGGCAGCGATCCGCGATTTTCGCCTTTACGCGCCATCGCCTGATAATGCAGATAGGTAGCTTCATCGACGTCGAAGTAGACGTACATGCGATCCTGCGACACTAACGTGGTCAGCACGCTGGCGCTGTCACCGGCGGTAACTAAGTTGCCGGTGGTGATCATCGCGCGGCTGGCGCGACCTTCAATCGGCGCGGTGACGCGGGTGAAATCGAGGTTCAGCTGCGCCATATCCACCGCCGCCTGTGCCGACAGCACATTGGCCTGCGCCTGATTAGCCGCCGAGCGACGCTGTTCCCACTCTTCGCGTGACACCACATTGGTGCCGATCAGTTTATCGGTACGTGCCGATTCACTGCGGGCCAGCGTGGCCTGGCTGCGCGCGTTGGCGAGTTCGGCTTGCGCCTGCTCGAGCGTGGCGCGGTAGGTGCGATCGTCAATGGTGAACAGCACCTGACCTTTTTTCACCTCGTCGCCTTCGCGATAATTGACCTGATCGATATAGCCGGAAACGCGCGGCCGCAGCTGCACGCTCTGCACCGCTTCGAAACGGCCATTGAAGCTATCCCATTGGCTGACTTTCTGCTCTACCACCTGCGCGACACTTACTTCGGGCGGCGGCGGTGAGGCGTTTTGCGCCACCCCGCGATCACAACCGGCCAGCAGGCTTCCCAGCAAC
>NZ_DAMBSA010000498.1:0-3016 GCF_032054795.1 Pantoea sp. CTOTU49201 | reverse complement strand
CCATCGTGGTGATCGGCGTGGTCGGGTTGCTGCTCGAACAGGCGCTGATGCTACCGGCACGCCGCTTTAGCTGGGATAAATAAGGAGCCGATGATGAATCCAATTATTCGCGTACAGCAGGTCAGCCAGCGTTTCAATACCGCAGGCGGCGAGTTCCTCGCCCTCGATAACGTCAGTTTTGATATCCACGAAGGTGAAACCCTCAGCCTGATTGGCCACTCCGGCTGCGGAAAGTCCACGCTTCTCAATCTGATCGCCGGGCTAACGCAGCCGAGCAGCGGCGTGTTGCTGTGTGACAACCGCGAAATCAGCGGTCCCGGTCCGGAGCGTGCGGTGGTGTTCCAGAACCATTCGTTGCTGCCGTGGCTGACCGCCTACCAAAACGTCGAGCTGGCAGTGCAGCAGGTGTTCAAAGGAAAGATGAGCAAAAGCGAGATGAGTGAGTGGATCGAACACAACCTCAATCGCGTGCAGATGAGTCACGCGCTGCATAAGCGTCCGTCGGAGATCTCCGGCGGCATGAAGCAGCGTGTCGGTATTGCGCGTGCGTTGGCTATGCAGCCGCGTGTGCTGCTGCTGGATGAACCGTTCGGCGCGCTGGATGCACTAACGCGCGCTCATCTGCAAGACAGCGTGATGCGCATCCAGCAGGAGCTCAACACCACCATCGTGCTGATCACGCACGATGTCGATGAGGCGGTGTTGCTGTCAGATCGCGTGCTGAAGATGACCAACGGCCCCGCCGCGCAGGTCGGTGACATTCTCAACATCGACCTGCCGCGTCCACGTTCACGGGTAGCGCTGGCCGACGAGCCGCGTTATCACCAGCTGCGCCAACGGATTCTGCATTTCCTGTATGAAAAGCAAACGGCTGTGGCGTAAGGGGACAACCATGGTGCAGCGACTGGTAGTGATCGGTAACGGCATGGCGGCGATGCGCATGGTGGAAACCTTGCTGCAACGTGCGCCGGGTCGCTACGCCATCACGGTGATTGGCCGTGAGCCGCACGGCAATTACAACCGGGTACTGCTGTCGCCGGTGCTGGCGGGCGAAAAAGCCTTTGCTGACACGGTGCTCCACGCGCCCGAATGGTATGCGGCACATCAGGTGCAACTGCTGATGGGCGAAGAGGCGCTGCAGGTGGATATCCCTGCGCGCACAGTGCAAACCGACCAGCGCACCCTGCACTGGGACAAGCTGGTGTTCGCCTGCGGTTCGAGGCCGCGCATGCCGGATCTGCCCGGCATCCATCGCCCTCAGGTGCAGGGTTTTCGCACGGTGCGAGACGTGGAGACCATGCTCGCGCAGCAAGGTCCGGTAGTGGTGCTGGGCGGAGGATTTATTGGCGTGGAAGCCGCAGCGGCGCTGCGTCAGCGTGGGCGTGACGTCACGCTGCTGCATCATCGCCCGTGGCTGCTTGATCGCCAGCTGGATGCCAAAGCGGGTGCGCTGTTGCAGCAGCATCTGACACAGCGCGGTATTCGCTGTCGGCTCGGCGTCTCTTTGCAGTCCATAGACACGGAAAGCGTCACGCTCAGCGACGGCGCGGTTATCGCGGCGGAACAGGTGGTGATCGCCATCGGCGTGCTGCCGGAGATCGTGCTGGCGCAGGCGGCTGGCGTGCCTTGTCAGCGCGGCATTCTGGTAAACCGCCAACTGCAAACCGCGCTACCGCATGTGTATGCGCTCGGCGAGTGTTGCCAAATCAGCGGAGAAACCTTTGGCTTGATTGCGCCTTGCCTGGCGCAGGCCGCCGTGCTGGCAGCACAACTGGCGGGTGAACCCGTGGCCGACTTTCACTATCAGGAAAACGGTACGCGGCTGAAAGTCAGCGGCATTGAGATGTTCAGTGCGGGCGATATCAGCGAAGGCGACGCCATCAGTAGCTTTGACCCGCTGCACCAGCACTATCGCCGTCTGTTTTTGCGCGATGGCGCGCTGCGCGGCGTGCTGCTGTTTGGTGACAGCCAGGCGGCAGGCACGCTGCTACCAAAACTTCAACAGGCCGCGCAGGTGGGAATCAACGCGCTGTTCGGTCTTGACGACAACACAACGCAGCCGAGCGCTGCAGGAAGCCAGATGATGAGCAAACCTCTTCTCGCCGTGGTTGGACACGGCATGGTCAGCCACCATTTTCTCGAACAGCTGGTGAGTCGTGAACTGCATCAGCACTATCACATCGTGGTGTACGGCGACGAGCCGCAGATGGCCTACGATCGCGTGCACCTTACCGAATACTTCAACGGCAAAAGTGCGGACGATTTGTCACTGGTCAGCGATAACTTCTTTCAGCAACACGGCATCGAACTGCGCAGCGGTTGTGAAGTGGTGGCAATTGACAGTGCAAAACGCAGCCTGCGTGATGCCAGCGGCGCGGAATTGAGCTGGGATAAACTGGTGCTGGCGACGGGCTCGGTACCGTTTGTGCCGCCGGTTCCTGGCCACGATGATGCGCGTTGTTTTGTATACCGCACACTGGCCGATCTGGATGCGATTGCTGACTGTGCCCGAAAGGCGACGCGCGGGGTGGTGATTGGAGGCGGGCTGCTCGGACTTGAAGCCGCCAACGCATTGAAACAGCTCGGTCTGGAAACCCATGTGGTGGAGTTCGCGCCGCGTCTGATGGCGGTGCAATTGGATGACGGCGGCGCGCAGATGCTGCGCGGCAAAATCAGCGCACTGGGCGTACAAGTTCATACCAGCAAGCAAACTGAAGCAATTGAAAGCCTGCCGGATGGCAGCCTGCAGCTGCGTTTTGCCGATGGCAGCCTGCTGGCAACGGACCTGCTGGTATTTTCAGCCGGCATCCGTCCGCGCGATGCACTGGCGCGCGCCGCCGGACTGCAACTGGGTGAGCGCGGCGGCATTCTGATCAACGACGCTTGCGCCACCAGCGCCGCAGATGTCTATGCGATTGGCGAATGCGCGCTGTGGCAAGGGCAAATTTTCGGTTTGGTTGCGCCGGGATATCAAATGGCACGCGTCCTGGCGGCACAGTTGGCACAGGAAGATCAG
>NZ_DAMBSA010000497.1:0-3021 GCF_032054795.1 Pantoea sp. CTOTU49201 | reverse complement strand
CCATCGCGCTGGTCGCAACGCTGTTCGTCTTCTGGCTGATGCGCGCAACGCCCGCTGGTTTCGAAATCAAAATCGCCGGACTTAATCCGCGCGCGGCGCGCTACAGCGGCGTGGATGTCAATCGCCGTCAAATGGGCGCGGTTTTCCTCGGCGGTGGATTGGCGGCGCTGGCAGGATTATGCGCGGTGTTAGGCGTGCAACATCGCCTGATGGAAGGGATTTCCGGCGGCGTCGGCTTTATCGGCGTGGTGGTGGCCTTACTCGCACGCCTCAATCCGCTGCTGGTAATCCCGACTGCCATTCTTTACGGCGGGCTGGAAGTCGGCGGCAGCGCCATGCAGCGCCAAACCGGCTTGCCCACTTCGGTGGTGCTGATTCTGCAAAGTTTGGTGGTGTTACTGATTCTGGCCGGCGATCTGCTGCGCTACTACCGCATCAACCTGCCCGGCGGGCGTAAGTCGCGCAGCCAGCTGGCGGAGGAACAATCATGAATTTGTGGATGAATCTCGATACCGCCTTTTTCGTCAGCTGGCTGGCCGCCGCCGTGCGCCTTGCCGGTCCGGTATTACTGGCGGCGCTGGGCGAAATCTATGCCGAGCGTTCTGGCGTACTGAATATTGGTATTGAAGGCACCATTCTGCTCGGCGCGCTCTCCAGCTACATGATGGCGGTGGAGAGCGGATCAACCGCGCTGGGCTTTATCGTCGGTGGCGTAGGCGGGTTGCTGGTTGGCTGCGTGCTGGCGGCGCTCTACCTGCGCGCCCATGCCAGCCAGATTGTGGTGGGCATCGTCTTCAATATTTTAGCCGCCGGATTAGCCACCTGGATTTACGCGCTGGTAATGGGCAACGATTCTTCGCCCACCATCCCAATGCTCGAACCCTGGCATGTGCCGTTACTCTCTTCGCTGCCGTTTATTGGCCCGATTCTGTTCCAGCAGCCGCTGCCGCTCTATCTCACTTTGCTGCTGGCGGTGCTGGCGCACTTTGGTCTGTTTCATACCCGCTTTGGCCTGTCGCTGCGCGCGGTGGGCGAAAACCCGCGTGCTGCGCATGCCGCCGGACTCAACGTGTTGAAGATCCGCACGTGGGGCGTGCTGTTCTCCTGCGTCGGTGCCGGTTTGGCGGGTAGCTATCTGGTCACCGCGCAGATCGGCCTGTTCCGCGACAACATCGTCAGTGGACAAGGTTTTATCGCACTGGCGATTGTCATCTTTGGCCGCTGGAGCCCGCTGAAAGCGCTGCTTGCCGCCTTTATCTTTGGCGCCGCAGATGCCCTGCAACTGTCGCTGCAGCTGTTTGAAAACACGCTGCCGCCGCAAGTGCTGCTGGCGCTGCCTTACCTGCTCACCATTCTGGCGATGTCTGGCGTGGTGGGACGCACATTGCAACCTGGCGCGTTAACGCAGCCTTATCGAAAGGAATAACGTATGAAATCGTTTCGTTTCAACAATCTTGCGGATGTGAAGGCGTTCCGTATCAGTCCGGATAGCAGCAACTATTTCGCCATCTTGTTCGACAAACCGTTAGACGGCATAGAGAACATCTTCGTGGTAGAGATCTTCAACGTCGGCGGAGCTACGCCACCGAATGAGCACGCCACCGCGCACGAGTTCTTTTATGTGCTGCACGGTGAAGGCGTGGCGCGCTGTAACGACGAAGAACTGGTGATTGGCAAAGGCGATTCGTTGCTGCTGCATCCGGGTAACGATCACGCGATTCGTAACACCGGTAACAGCAAACTCTACACGCTAACGGTGATGACGCCGAATGAAGGCTTCTCGGAACTGATTCGCAGCGGTGACCCTGTCACGCTGGATGAAGAAGATATCCGCGTATTAACGGGAGCCTGATATGGCGGAAAATGTTTTAGGTAGCAGTCGACATAATCAGTGGCGCGTTTCACCGCAAGTGGTTGATACGCGGCGTCCGGCGCAGGCATCGCGTACCGTGCAGCTCACCACGCGCGACCGCTCGGTGATTTTTGATCTGCAGCGTACGGCTATCGTGGTGATTGATATGCAGAACGACTTCTGTCATCCCGAAGGCTGGCTCGGACATATCGGCGTTGATGTCACACCCGCGCGTGCACCGATTGCGCCGTTGCAAGCCTTGCTGCCGACATTGCGCGCTGCGGAAGTGCCGGTGATTTGGCTCAACTGGGGCAATCGCGCCGATAAGCTCAATCTCAGTCCCGCCTTGCTGCACGTCTATAACCCGAACGGCGATGGCGTGGGATTAGGCGATCCGCTGCCGGTTTCCGGCGCGCCGGTATTGCAGGCCGGCAGTTGGGCGGCGGAGGTGGTGGACGAACTGACGCCGGATGCCGAAGATATACGCGTCAACAAATACCGCATGTCCGGTTTTCAGGACAGTGAGCTCGACAGCATCCTGCGAAATCTTAACGTCACCACCCTGCTGTTTGCTGGCGTTAACGTCGATCAATGTGTGCTTTGCACCTTACAAGACGCCAACTTCCGTGGTTACGACTGCCTGCTGCTGGAAGATTGCAGCGCCACCACCTCGCCCGCTTACTGCCGTGATGCCACGCTGTATAACGTGCAGCAATGCTTTGGTTTTGTGGTCAATGCCGCCGAATTACAGCAGCAACTGGAGAACGCCTCATGAGTTACCTGCTGGCCGTCGGCTGGATTATCACCATGAATCCGCAGCGCGAGATTCTGGAACAGGCGAGTTTGCTGATTGAGGATAAGACCATTCGCGCCATCGGCACGCGCGATGCGTTGCAGCAGCGCTATCCGGAAGCGGAAATCATTGACTGCCGCGAACGCATCATCATGCCGGGCATGGTGAACACCCATACGCATCTGTTCCAGACGCTGCTGAAAGGCCTTGGCGATGACATGGTGCTGAAAAAGTGGTTCACCTGCATGACCGGACCCAGTGCCGTGGCGTTGACCGAAGAGGATGTTTACGCCGCCGCGCTGCACGGCTGTATGGAATCATTGCGTTCGGGCGTCACCTCGCTGGTCGATTTTATGTATGCGCATCCACGGCCAGG
>NZ_DAMBSA010000496.1:0-3031 GCF_032054795.1 Pantoea sp. CTOTU49201 | reverse complement strand
AGGTGCCGCGTTGAAGGATGAAGTGCCGCAGGAGATTGTCGAACGCTTCCACCGCGCACCGAGTGATTTAGGCACCTCGATCCTTGCCGATCGCCAGGCCGATCGTCCGCTGGAGTGGGATATCCGCAATGGCGTGGTGCAGCGATATGGTCGGGCGCGCGGCATTCCTACGCCCATCAGCGATGTGATTGTGCCGCTGCTGGCGGCCGGTAGCGAAGGTCCGGGCTGAATTAAAAGCGCCACGCCGCATACAACACGCCGCTCGCCTGCCCTTTTTCCTTGGTAATTGGGCTATCGGCGGCGTGGTTCTCCAGATGCTGCACGTTTACCCGCGCGCCAATCAGCCACGCTGGTGTCAGCGCATACTCCAATCCCGCTTCCCAACCTACTTTTTCTATACCGGCTCCGGCATCGTAGCGCGCCAAACCGCTGCGCGCCGACTGTACTGCCGTGACGCCATATTGCGTCTGCATGTAATCGCTGTCGGCCCAACTGAGATTCGGGCCGGTGAACAGCCGCAGGCTTTGCGTTGGACGCCATTGCAGATGCGCATAGGAGGCGAGTTTAAAGCCCTGCTGATTGCCGCCCACATCCTGCGTCAAAATCACGCCGCCTTTAAAATAATCATTCTCATAAATCGCTGAGGTGAAGGCGCGTGGTGTGACATCAATGTCACCCAATCCTTTTAAATGCGGATCATCAGATTCCTGGCGCGGTGAAATGTTAGTGCCAACGCCCAGCGCAAAGGTCCAGCGATCGGTTTTAGCGACGTTCCAGCCGAGAGCGATCAGATCATCCACGCCGCCGACAAACAGCTGGCCGTAATTGAGTTTGATCGCCGGCACGAAGTCGGTTTTGTTCTCTTTCGCGCCGGAGTATTTCGGTTTCACGCCGACGCCGCCGCCAATAAAACCAGAAAACTCATTCTGCGAGGAATCGGCAAGAACCGGGAAACTTGCCGCCGACAGCAGACAAAACAGTGCGAGAGGTTGAGCCAGGGTGGAACGCATCGACATCTTCCTTTATGAGCACAAAGTAATGAGCCCATTGCACCAGCCTTGTGTAACGCCGGTTTTTACCTACGGTAAAGTTATGTAACAGCCAGCGGTAAACGCACGCAGAAACAGGCTCCGCCGCCAGCACGATTGATCACGCTAATGCTGCCGCCGTGGTACTCGCTAATTGACCGCACCAGCGCCAGGCCCAAACCTGTGCCGTTGCCGCGATGAGTCAGGCGGTAAAATGGCTGAAAAATACGTTCCAGTTCTTCCTGCGGAATACCGGGACCGCGATCCTGCACCTCCAGCGTAAAGTGCCGATCCGCCGCGTGCCTGAGCGCCACGCAAATTTCCGGCCCGGCGTAGCGCAGCGCGTTCTCAAGCAGGTTGCGCAGCAAGCGACGAATCAGCCGCGCATCGACCTGCGCCACCACATGTTCGGCCTGCAACTCAATTTGCACGGCGGCGCACTCTTCCGCTGCGATCGCCGTGATATCCGCGGGCTGGAAATCGCCGCTGATGGCGCTGCTCGCCATTTCCAGACGACTCAGCGTGAGAATCTCTTCCACCAGCGCATCCAGTTCACCGACGCTGCGTTGCAACTCGCGGCGCGTTGGCGAATCGTCGGGTGCCAGTAACGCCGCCGCCATCTGAATGCGCATCAGTGGCGATCGCAATTCGTGCGAAGCATTCGCCAGCATGGTTTTTTGCGACTGCACCAACTGCTCGATCTGCGTGGCGGATCGGTTAAAGCTGGTGGCCAGTTGCGCCACTTCATCGCGTCCGGCCACCGTGACGCGTGCGCTGAGATTGCCGCGCCCCAGCGATTCGACGCTCTGCTGCAGCGACTCCAGCCGCGCGGTTAAGCGGCGTATTACCGGGAAGGAGATCAGCGCCACGCTGCCCGCCATTCCCAGCATCAGCAGAATAAACAGCCACGGACGTTTCTGCTGATCGCTCCTGAACTGCGTGACCAACACGCGTTTATCCTTAAGCTGCCAGACGAAGCGCATGCCGTACCAGTCATCCTCGATCTGCCCAAAGGCGTCGCGCGGCGGGAATGCCAGCGGCGGATCGAGCGGGCGACTGAGCTGTTCACCATTGGCGGTAAACAGGGCAAAACGCGTGTGGGCGCGCTGCATCCAGCGATCCATCGCCGCCATTTGCACATCGCGCGGCGCATCGGCTGGCGGCAGGTTCTGCTCCACCAGTTCTGAAAAGGTGGCAAAAGCCTGCAGATTCGGATTGTCATCTTTGTTCCACAACCAGAGCGCAATGGTGCAGATCACCACCATAAACAGCGCGCAGCTGAAGGCGAAGAAGATCTGCAGATGCAGCGGAAAATCGGCGAGACGCTTCATGCACTGGGCAACGCCGAGAACACATAGCCGACGCCGCGCACGGTGATGATGCGTTTCGGCGCACGCGGATCGTCTTCAATAAGCTGGCGGATGCGGCCAATATGCACATCGATCGCCCGATCAAAGCTGTCGTAAGTTTCACCGCGCACCGACTGCCAGATTTGTTCACGATTCAGCACGCGTCCGGCCTGGCGCGCCAGCGAGACCAGCAGATCGAACTGTAACGAAGTGAGGGAACAGGCTTGCTGATTCAGCAGCACGGTACGCGCGGCGGTATCGATCTCCAGCGGGCCGGAACGAATAATGTGGTCGCTGTTTGCCCGACTGCCTGGCCTGATGCGGCGCAGCACCGCCCGCATGCGCGCCAGCAGTTCGCGCGGCTCAAAAGGCTTTGGCAGATAATCATCCGCACCCACCTCCAACCCGATAATGCGGTCAGCGGGATCGCCGCGCCCTGTCACCATAATGATCGCCGGTTCATGGTGACACTGGCTGCGAATCTCGCGACACAGCGCCAAACCATCGGCATCGCCCAACATCAAATCCAGCAATACCACGTCAAATTCGCGCTGTTTCATTTTGAACTGCGCATCCTGCGCGCTGGCGCTGTGCACCACCTTAAATTCGTACTGCGTGAGGTAAGGCGCGATCATCTGGGCCAGCCGATGATCG
>NZ_DAMBSA010000495.1:0-3044 GCF_032054795.1 Pantoea sp. CTOTU49201 | reverse complement strand
CGCTGGCTGGATTTAAACCTGCGGGTGTACTGTGCGAATTGACCAATGATGATGGCAGCATGGCGCACGCGCCAGAAGCGATCGTGTTTGCTAAGCAACATGATATGCCGGTTGTCACCATTGAAGATCTGGTGGCGTATCGCCGTCAGCGTGAAACACGTCACGCCAGCTAACTGAATTGATATAGAAAAAGAGGCCGGATAGTTATCTATCCGGCCTCTTTTTTTGTTTTAGCGATTGGCATAAAACACATGATTGCCAATTACCACAGTACGTTCAAAGGCATGGCGCCAGGCTGGTTTAGCGTGGTGCGCATGGAAGAACGTTGCGCCTTTGGTCACGTCCTGCAATTCCCCTTCAACGATCTTCTGTGCCAGCTTTCTGGCACGTTGCCAGCTTTTATCTTCCTTGGGTGGATAGCGATAAGGATTTTTTTTGAGAGACGTCCAGGAGAATTGTTTAGGTGCATACACTACAGGACAGATCTCTTTGACATCCCAATTGGCCCGGTTCATGGTCACCGTGCCAACCGCTATTTGTCCTTTAATCGGTTCGCCACGCGCTTCATGGTAGATATTCATCGCCAGGCACAATATTGCTCCCTGAATTAACATACATTCCAACTCATGTTTCTAAAACCGGGTGGAGTTTATGAAGTAGATTCATTGGATGTAACAAGACCAGTCTCGCTCGGTCTTATGTGCGGGCTATATCACTGATATGTAAAAGAAGCGCGTGGAATATTGAGACCTGTCTTATCTGAATTTTCCCGCTTTAGATTATTCAAATTCCCTGAAAGAGATCATCATACTTATCAGCGTTAATCCCCCCATGAAAGCGCGTATCGTAGCGGTTAACAAAGCGACACTTCGTCAGAGGATTAATCATGAGCACTACACGCATCCCTGCGCTGTTCCTTGGCCACGGCAGCCCAATGAACGTACTGGAAGATAATCGATATACTCAAACCTGGCAGCATTTGGGCGAAACATTGCCGCGTCCACGCGCGATTCTCGCGGTTTCGGCGCACTGGTACATACGCGGTACGGCAGTGACGGCGATGAGTAATCCGCGCACCATCCATGATTTCGGTGGCTTCCCGCAGGCGCTGTTTGAAGTGCGTTATCCTGCGCCGGGATCGCCAGAACTGGCCCAGCAAGTGATTGATTTACTTGCGCCGGTAGCCGTTCATGCCGATCAGGAGTGGGGTTTTGATCATGGTTCCTGGGGCGTGCTGGCAAAAATGTATCCCGAGGCCGACATTCCGGTCGTGCAATTGAGTATCGACGGCACTAAACCTGCCGAATGGCACTATGCATTGGGGCAAAAGCTGGCGTCATTGCGAGATGAAGGTGTGATGATCGTGGCCAGCGGTAACGTAGTGCACAATCTGCGTATGCTGCGCTGGCAGGGTGCGGAAACCGCGTATCCGTGGGCGGTTAACTTTGATCAGCACGTGCGTGAGAATCTGGATTTCCAGGGCGAAGCAGCGGATCACCCATTGGTGAACTTTATGCAGCATCCGGATGCACAGCTTGCAAACCCAACGCCGGAACACTATCTACCGCTGCTCTATATTCTTGGGGCGCGTGCTACTGATGAAGCGCTCAGCATTCCCGTGGAAGGTATGGAGATGGGCGCGATCAGCATGATGTCGGTGCAGATTGGTTAATGCGTGTGGCCGCCCGAAGATTGCGGGCGGCACAGCGTTTACTCAATAAAGGTATGCGGATAAAAGCGCGACAGATCCTGAGTGATCAATGCACGATCTTCGCGTATACCGATACCGGCAGGTTGATCGTCAATCAGCCAGCTACCGATCAACGTGTAGCTATCACCAAATTTTGGTAGCTGATAGAACTGCTGGATAATCATGCCTTCTTCGCCATACGGGCCATCGGCACGTGCGATCTCCTGACCGTTCTCAATGATGCGAATATTGGCACCTTCACGTGAAAACAGCGGTTTCACTACGTATTTATCCATCTGCGGCGCGTTCTTATCATCTGCAAAATAGGCGGGCAGCAAATTGGGATGATTGGGGAACATTTCCCACAGCAGCGGTAACAGCGCTTTATTAGAGATGATGCTTTTCCATGCCGGTTCCAGCCAGCGCACGCCCGCGTCTGCCAGCTTGGTGGAGAACACTTCGCGCAGCATGAATTCCCACGGATAGAGCTTGAACAGATTGCTGATGACCTGATCGTTTACATCAGTAAACTGGCCTCTTTCACCCAGTCCAATCTCATCTATATAGAGAAACTCGCTCGGCAATCCGGCTTCGGTGGCGCAGTCCTGCAGATATTGCACAGTGGCGCGATCTTCTTCGGTATCACGACAGCAGGAGAAGTGCAGCCAGTTGAAACCGAACTGCTGATGCAGCGTGGCGAAGCGCTCGATCAGCTTCTCTTGCAGGCTGTTGAACTGGTCACTGCCCTGCGGCAGGTTGCCCGCTTTGACCTGGTCTTCCAGCCAAATCCATTGAAAGAAGGCGGCTTCATACAGTGAGGTTGGCGTGTCGGCATTGTTTTCCAGCAGCTTAGCGTCACCTTTGCCATCCCATGCCAGATCAAGGCGCGAATAGAGCGATGGCTGGCGCAACTTCCAGGAGTCGCGCACAAAATCCCACGTGTGCTTAGGAATGCAGAATCGGGTGAGCAGCTCGTCACTGTTCACCACTTTCTCCACCGCTTGCAAACACATCTGGTGCAGCTCGGCGGTGGTATCTTCCAGCTGTTCAACCTGCGCTAGCGTGAATTGGTAGTACGCATCCTCACACCAGTAAGGTTCGCCATACATGGTGTGAAACTGGAAACCATATTCGGCTGCTTTTTCACGCCAGTCAGGACGTTCAGGGATTGCAATACGTTGCATGCTGCGGCTTAGCCTCCCAGCGAGCGGCTGCCGGTGCCAGAGGCACTGCTGCGCTGCATGGTGTTCTGTTTTGCCACGCTGTCACCAAAGCCGCCACGCGTGATGGTGGAAGTGGTAGCAGGTTTCGGCGCCATTGCTGTTTTCGGCACGTTGATGGTACGGCCTGATGT
>NZ_DAMBSA010000494.1:0-3049 GCF_032054795.1 Pantoea sp. CTOTU49201 | reverse complement strand
GACTGCATCACATTCCCGCCGACCTGAATTTATTAGCCTGGTATAGTTGGCTGCTCTATCTGCCTGAATCCAGTTATATTTTGATGTGCGTGATGTTAATGGTTCAGGGTTGTGGCCCGTGGGGAATTGATCGTCTAATTGCTCAACGCTGTTCACATCAGTAAACTCTTTGTCCGCTGGTTTTTCTAAAGCCAGCGTTATCCTTTAAGTTTTCACTTCCTGCCAACCTTGCCTGCGTCATCACATTTTCCAATGACCGATCGTATTGTAAGTTTCAATCCTGCGTGACAATATCGCTACATGTATATACATGTACCACCAAGAGAAGCCACATCATACTAACAATAATTCCCCACCTTTAGACGCTTCAGCGAGGAAACTATGTCAGCCGAATCACCTGCAGCAGATTACGCCGGCGCAGAGAAACAGCGCCTGTCAGAAACGCGATCCATTGATTACATTCCTCCGAGCGAACGCCACGGGCATCCTTTTAGCCAGTTCACCTTATGGTTTGGCGGCAATTTGCAGATCACCGCCATCGTGACCGGCGCGCTGGCGGTGGTGTTAGGCGGCGATGTGGTGTGGTCGATCATCGGCTTGCTGGTTGGGCAAGTTGTCGGCGCGGCGATCATGTCGCTGCATGCGATTCAGGGACCGCGCCTCGGATTGCCGCAAATGATCACCAGCCGCATGCAGTTTGGCGTTTATGGTGCGGTGATTCCGTTAGTGTTGGTGTGCATCATGTATGTCGGATTTTCTGCCAGCGGCACGGTGTTGGCCGGACAGGCGCTAGCCAAACTTATTAATACCAGCAATGCTTCAGGCATGATCCTGTTCAGCGCGATTATCGTGGTCATCGCGGTGCTGGGATATCGCGTTATTCATAAGCTGGGTAAAGTGGCCAGCGTGATTGGCGTGCTCGCCTTTGTTTACCTGTTTATCACGCTGCTCTCAACACATGACCTTTCTGCGGTGTGGCAAAACCAGCATTTCACTGTCGCTAATTTTCTGTTGGCGGTTTCGTTGTCGTCGTCATGGCAGATTGCATTTTGTCCGTATGTCTCTGACTATTCGCGCTATTTACCGGCCAACGTCTCCGCAAAAAAACTCTTTAGCTGCGTTTTCTTCGGCACCGTTTTAGGTACCCAGGCTTCAATGACTTTGGGTGTGATTGTCGCGGCTATTGCCGGTAAGGCTTTTTCTGGCAACGAGGTTGGCTATATCGTCAGTTTAGGCAGCAGCGCCACGATGGCGATGGTGATTTACTTCGCGATCTGCTTCGGCAAAATCACCTTCACCACGTTGAATGCGTACGGCAGTTTTATGTCGCTTACCACCATCGTTTCTGGCTTCCGGCAGAAAACCACGTTGAGTCGTGGCGGCCGCATTCTGTTTGTGGTTCTGATGGTGACGATTTCTTGCGTGATTGCGCTGATTAGCGAACCCGCGTTCCTGAAATCTTTCACCCATTTCCTGCTGTTTTTACTGGCCTTTTTTGTGCCGTGGAGCGCCATCAGCTTGACGGATTTCTACCTGATCACCAAAGGTAAAGTCGATGTGCCGGCGCTTTCCCAACCCAACGGACGTTACGGGCGCTGGAACTGGGCGGGCATTCTTGTCTACTTCTGCGGCGTGCTGGTGCAGTTGCCATTTATTGATAATCCGCTGCATCACGGTTCGTTAATCTGGATTTTTGCCGGTAACGATGTGTCGTGGATTATTGGTTGGTTTGTCACCGCGCTGCTGTGGTTAGCTGCAATAAAATTCGATCGTCGCGGAATGTTAGCGCAATCTGTTTACCCCAATTAGTGACAATGTCACGCACCCTTCATTAATGAATTGCGCTCACAAGTGCTTGCAGCTTTGAGCGCATTATCATTCAGCCATCGCGCCGCTACACTTTAACCATGCTGCACTTACATGGAGATAAAGATGAACGATCAATTTGATGGCAATGGTATCTTCCCGAAAGGGCCTAAAAACGACGCTTTTGCACAATACTTTACCGGTACCAGCTATCTGAGCATGCTGACGACAGAAGGCGTCAACATCGGCAACGTAGTGTTTGAACCCGGCTGCCGTAATAACTGGCATATCCATCACGGCGGCGGCCAGATTTTGCTGGTGACTGGCGGAACCGGTTGGTATCAGGAGTGGAATCAGCCAGCGCGTCAATTAGTGGCTGGCGATGTGGTAAACATTCCGGCGGGATTAAAGCATTGGCATGGCGCGTCGGCGGATAGCTGGTTCGCACACATTGCTATCGCAGTCCCGGCTGAAGGCGCTTCCAACGAGTGGCTGGAGCCGGTTTCTGACGAGGAATACCAGCAACTATAAGGTGCCGTAAGGTGCGCATTAATGCGCACCTGGTCGCCATGAATGGCGACCCTACGGGATTATTTGTAACTCACTACCGTCACCCAATTGGCATCACCGCCGGCCGGTGCCTCACCAACGCGTTTCAGCGCCCCGCTTTCTTGATCAATGGCATAGCTGCCGGTAACCGCACTCTTTTCGCCGCTGGCAATTAGCCAACGTCCGTCAGCGGTAATCGCGATACCGCGCGGCTGCTTCTCGACTTGCCAGCTATCAATCAGCGTCAGTTTGCCGTCATCTTTATTGATCCGGTATCCACTGATGGTGCTGCTGGTTCGTTCGCTGACATACAGAAAACGGCCGTCCGGCGTTAGACGAATATCGGCCGCCCAGATGCGCGGCGTGGAGTCGCTGTAGCCTGGCGGTCGCTCTTTACCGTGTTGCAGCTTATATTTTTCCGCTACGGCATTCGGCGTCTCCGCCACTTTCACCAGCTCACCGCTGGCTTCACGACGAAACTGCGTGATGATGCCGCCCATTTCACCGATGTTGTAAAGATAGCGATTATCTGGCGACAACACCGAATGGCGCGGTCCGTTTTCTGTCGCCGTTTTAACATAGCCGTTGCCTAACCCCGAAAGCTCGCCCTCGGCGCTCAGTTTCAATTGCAGCACGCGATCGGTGCCGAGATTGCCGACATAAGCCTGCTCGCCGCTCGCATCGACAATGACTG
>NZ_DAMBSA010000493.1:0-3065 GCF_032054795.1 Pantoea sp. CTOTU49201 | reverse complement strand
GATAGTGGATGTCGCCGCGCTCATGCGCCAGCACCACATCGCGTGGCAACAGTTGCTGCTGAGCGTAATGTTTAGCGACGATGCCGGCCAGCAGGTCGCGCTGGGTTGGGATCACTTTGCTGTCTTTGTTGGCGTTTTCGTTGAGCAGCGCGGCGTTGGTTTGCTCCACCAAACCGCGAATGGCGTGATGCAGTTTACCGCGTTGCTCGCGTGCCAAATCGCGGTCATGGCGATATTCGATATAGGCGCGCGCCAGCTGCGGCCAGCGTCCGCTCATCAGCGTCTCTTCCACCGCGCACTGAATATCACGGATATCCACTTCGGCCTGTTCAGCCAGCTGCTGGCTAACCTGCGCCGCCACTTGCGTGCACCAAGCCGTATCATCGATTTGTGCCGCACGCGCGGCCGCGCTTACTGCCGCCTCGATCCGCTGCGCATCAAACGGCACTCTGCAGCCGTCACGCTTAATCACCACCGTCGCCATTTCTTCTCCATGAAACTATATGTAGATAATTTTAAGGAGTGTAATCGCTATATATGGTGTTTACGCGCTAATTAATCGCAGGCGGTTTGACCTACAGCAAGGAAGCCACAACGAAGATTGAAAGCCGCGCAATGGTTAATCTGGCTAAACTACAAAAGTTTTAACCTGCCTTGATTTCAGTTTACGGCCACTTGCTTTGCAATGCGAAACAGGTTTAATGGGCCTTTTGCCCAATTTGGTCCGCTGTTTCATTTACAAGGATGCCCAAATGCCATTGCAAAGAACCTTGCTTGCCTGTTGTTTATCCATGACTTTTTCCGCCTTCGCCGCGCCCGCCGGAGATTTACCGCTGATGCCGTGGCCACAAAGCGTGGTGCAGCCGAGCGGCGGCGGGGCGTATGCGTTAACGCCGCAGCTCACCTTGCATATCTCGGGCGATCATCTGGAAGGTGCTGAATCGCGCTGGCGCGCACGCATTGCGCGGCAAACCGGCTGGCCGCTGCTGCCAGCCAGCGCATCCAGCGATCATCCCAACATTCAAGTACAAATCGCGCAGGCGGTTGATCCGATTCCCCAGCCGGACAGCGACGAAAGTTATCATCTGCTGGTTAACAGCGACGGCGTGTTACTGAAAGCCAACACGCGCTTTGGTGCGATGCGCGGCATGGAAACCGTGCTGCAGCTGATTGAAAACACGGAAAAAGGCACCGAAATTCCCTACGTCACCATTGACGATAAACCACGCTTTCCGTGGCGCGGTGTGCTGATTGATTCGGCGCGCCACTTCCTGCCGATTGAAACCGTGAAGCGGCAAATTGACGGCATCGCCGCCGCGCGTATGAACGTGTTTCACTGGCACTTAACTGACGATCAAGGCTGGCGTTTTGCCTCCAGCCACTATCCGCAGCTGCAGGAAAAAGCCAGCGACGGCTTGTACTACACGCAGCAGCAGATGCGCGATGTGGTGCACTATGCCACGCAGCGCGGCGTGCGCGTGGTACCGGAAATCGATCTGCCTGGTCATGCTTCGGCGATAGCGGTGGCGATGCCGGAGCTGATGAGCGCGCCGGGCCCGTATCAGATGGAGCGCGGCTGGGGCGTGTTTAAGCCGCTGCTCGATCCCAGCAACGACGCGGTGTTCCGCTTTATCGACACCTTAATGGGCGAAGTAACGGCGATCTTCCCCGATCCCTACATTCACATCGGCGGCGATGAGGTCGATCCAAGCCAGTGGAATGATTCCACGCGTATTCAGCAATTTATGCGCGACCACGGCCTGAAAGATTCGCATGCGCTGCAAGCCTGGTTTAACCAGCGCGTTGAGAAAATCCTCGAAGCACATCAGCGCCGCATGATCGGCTGGGATGAGGTTTACCATCCTGATCTGCCAAAAAGCATTCTGATTCAATCGTGGCAAGGACAGGATGCGTTGGGCACCGTGGCGAAAAACGACTTCCGCGGCATTCTCTCCACCGGTTTCTATCTCGATCAGCCGCAAACCGCCGCCTATCACTATCGCAATGAACCCTGGCCGCAAGGGCTTAACGGTGCGGATCAGGTGCAAGCCGGTGAGCAGACGCAGAGCTGGCAATTCACCATGCCGCGCCTGAAAGGCAGCGCGCTAAAAGGCAGCTTTACGCTGATTGAGGGGAAAAACGGCTGGCGCGGCTTTATCGATTTCAGCGGCAAAGCACGTCGCATGGTCAGCGACATTCGCTGGTTGTCGCCAACGCAGCTGACCTTCAGCGTCGATACGTGGATGGGGCCGTTCCAGCCGATGGTGACGCTGACGCAAGACAAGCTGACCGGTTATATGCTGGTGGGCAACGTGCGTTATCCCACGGAAGGCAGCAAGCTGGCGCAAGTGCCAACCGGCATTGCGCCATCGCTGCCGACGCCGGAACAGCTGCAAAACAACCTAATTGGCGGCGAGGCGGCGCTGTGGGCGGAGAACGTTAACAGCCGGGTGATTGATACGCGCCTGTGGCCGCGCGCCTTTGTGGTGGCTGAGCGGTTGTGGTCGGCGAAGGATGTCACCGACAGCGATAACATGTATCAACGCCTGAGCGCGGTGGATCGCTGGGGCACCATTTCAGTCGGTTTGCAGCAGCATCAGCAGGCTGAAGTGCAGATGATGCGACTGGCGAACAGCAGCGATATCACGCCGCTGCGCATATTGGCTGAAGTGCTGGAACCGGCGCAGTACTACACGCGTCAGCATCTGAAATTCCAGGCCGGTCATTACGACTATTTTGAACCGCTCAATCGTTTGGCCGATGTGTTGCCTGCCGAGAGCAACGCGGTGCGTTTGCTGGATAAGCAGGTTGATCGCTTGATCGCCAATCGCGCCGATCACGCGGCGGCGCATGCCATCCGTCAGCAGCTGCAACGCTGGCAGAACAACAGCGATGCGGTGATGCCGCTGATTCTGGGTAGCTATCAGCTCAAGCCGCTGCAGCAGCAGGTGCAGCAGGTGGCGGAACTAAGTCGGATGGGGCTGGATTTGGTCAACGCGCTGGAGCGTAATCAGGCGTATGGCGCAGGCGAAGTGGCGCAGATGCATACGCAACTGGATGCGGCA
>NZ_DAMBSA010000492.1:0-3067 GCF_032054795.1 Pantoea sp. CTOTU49201 | reverse complement strand
CACCAAGGTGCTGAAACTGCCTCAGCACGAGGCGAACGAAAGTCGCTCTGCGCTTAACTGAGCGGCATTACGCCATGAATGGCGACCCTACATTGTCCCGTTCAATCGCCCTGGAAACACTTCCCGCAACCATTCAATAAACACCCGCAACCGCTGCGTCAGATGGCGATTCTGCGGATACACCACATGAAACGGATAATTCGCCGGACGCCACGTCGCGAGAATCTCGACCAATTTTCCCGCCTGCAAATCTGCCGCCGCTGCGTAGCGGAAAGTCTGAATAATCCCCAATCCCGCAACCGCCGTCGCCAGATGCGCGTTACTTTCGTTGACGCCAATCCGATGCTCGCTCTTAATTTCCAGCTGCTCGGCGCCCTGTGTAAAACGAAACGGAAACGCCCTGCCGCTCTGCGGCGACAAATAGCTCACCATGCGATGGCCATTTTTCAGCTCCTGCGGATAAGCCGGCACACCGTAGGTTTTCAGATAGCCCGGCGCGGCGCAGGTGATCATCTCCGCATCCCCCAAATGCCGCGCCACCAGCGACGAATCGCTAAGCGGACCGCCGCGAATCACGCAATCAACGTTACCGCTGATCAAATCCACCGCGCGATCCGCAACACCAAGGTCGATACGGATGTCCGGATAACGAGCGATAAAATCGGGCATCGCGGGGATCAACACATCGCGCGCGGTTGATCCGCCAATATCAATGCGCAGATAGCCGCCGGGTTTAGCGCTTTCAGCGTTGAACGAGTGATCGATATCTTCCAAATCACGCACAATACGCAGCGCTTTTTCATAGTAATCGCGCCCTTCCGGCGTCACCGTGACACGCCGCGTGGTGCGCTGTAGCAGGCGAATGCCGAGATGCGCTTCCAGTTCCTGCACCAGTTTGCTCAGCGTGGCGTTGGGCATGTCGAGTGAATCCGCCGCACGCGTAAAGTTGCCCGCTTCGACTACGCGCGCAAACGCCTTGATCGCCATTAACTGATCCATGCTGTTTTCCGCTGCACTCAATTATCCACACACTGGAATAGTCATTTCGATTTTACACCATTTATCAGTAAACGCCGTGACGTTAGATTGCTTCTCATGCACTGCATCGCAGTTATCAAAACCTCAGCACACATTGGAGAAGCAAACATGAACGCACTCAACGGTAAAATCGCATTGGTAACCGGCGGCACAACCGGCATTGGTCTGGCATCCGCGCAGGAATTGGCAGCACAAGGCGCACGCGTGTTTATCACCGGTCGTCGTCAGGCGGAACTTGATGCGGCAGTTGCCAGCATCGGTTCTAGCGCCAGCGGAATCCGCGCCGACGCTTCGGTGCTGAGCGACCTCGACAACGTCTATGCAGAAATCGCTAAACAAGCCGGCCGCCTCGATATCCTGTTCGCCAACGCCGGTGGCGGCGACATGCTGCCGCTCGGCGCCATCACCGAAGAGCATTTTGACCGCATCTTTGGTACCAACGTGCGCGGCGTGCTGTTCACCGTGCAGAAAGCGCTGCCGCTGCTGAGCGACAACGCCTCGGTGATCCTCACCGCTTCCACCACATCAGTTCAAGGCACCGCCGGATTCAGCGTGTACAGCGCCAGTAAAGCCGCAGTGCGTAACTTTGCCCGCTCGTGGGCGTTGGATGTGAAAGATCGCGGTATTCGCGTCAACGTGGTCAGTCCCGGCCCGGTGCGCACGCCAGGTTTAGGTGGTTTGGTGCCTGAAGATCAGCAGCAAGGATTGTTTGATGCGCTCGCGGCTCAGGTGCCGTTAGGTCGCCTCGGCGAACCGGGTGAGATTGGCAAAGTAGTGGCGTTTTTGGCGTCCGATGCGTCCAGCTTTATCAACGCCGCCGAAATCTTTGTTGATGGCGGTATGGCGCAGGTGTAACGCGTACCAGGTCGCCATAAATGGCGACCCTACGAATATTTGCGTTTTTTGTAGGGTCGCCATTCATGGCGACCACGCCTTTTCTACGCCTCAACCACCGGAATCTCATCCAACTGGGTAAAGATCGAAATCCCCCGCTCCTTGCCAATCCGCACATCGTTATCCGCCCCCTGAGAAGCACCCGGAATGCGCAGGATGGCATCGCAACAGTGAATCAAGCGATGCGCTACCGGATAGAGAAAAGATTCACTGATTTCATCGCCAATCTTCTGCGAACCGGCCGCGCTTGCCAGCGGCAACGCCAGCCATTCACCAATCACCGGCGTATGTCCACGCTGGTAGACCTGCAAGGCAATCTGGTCTAATTTCTTAATATTTTCATGAATTAACACTTCATTGCCGTTAGTGCCGCTGCGTACCGGTCCTGCGATAAGAATTAACATTAGGCTTCTCCAGAGGTTCGATGTTTAGGGCTCGCGTTTTTTTGCACGTTTGCCCGATTATTGGTGACAAAATCTACGTTAACATGCATAATCGTGCAAATACAAGCAAAAACATGAATGAGAAAATAATGCTCTCCAGCCAACGTAAACAGCAAATCCTCGCCATTTTGGCCGAAGAAAAACAGGTGATGTCGAGCGAGCTAAGCCAGCGTTTCGCGGTCTCGGAAGACTCGATTCGCCGCGATCTGCGTGAGCTAGCCGCCGAAGGTTTACTGCAACGGGTGCACGGCGGTGCGCTGCCGGTTTCTGCGGCTATCGCACCGTTTGAAACACGCAAAAGCGTGCAGATCAGCTCCAAGCGTCTTATCGCGCAGAAAGCAGTACAGCTTATTCAGCCCGGACAAGTGGTGATTATCGATGGCGGCACCACCACCGCCGAGATGGTAAAGCTGCTGCCGCCGGATTTGGCCTTTACCGTGGTGACGCACAGTCCAAGTATTGCCGTGGCGCTGGTGGATTATCCGCAGGTTGAGGTGATCATGATTGGCGGCTTGCTGTATCGCCATTCGGTGGTTGCGGTGGGTGCGGCGGTGCTGGAAGCGATTGCACGGATTAATGCCGATCTGTTCTTCATGGGCGTGACCGGCGTACACAAAACCGCAGGATTAACCACCGGCAATTACGAAGAGGCCAGTGTGAAACGCGCGCTTTCCGCACGCGCGGCTGAAACC
>NZ_DAMBSA010000491.1:0-3075 GCF_032054795.1 Pantoea sp. CTOTU49201 | reverse complement strand
CGATCGGCAATGAAATCCCGGCGGTGGCGGCGGGGCGTGCGGATTACGCGCTAGCAGCGGAACCGCAAGTGACCATGGCCGAGCAGCAGAATGGTTTGCACGTGGTCTATTCGTTCTCGGCGGCGCAATCCTGGTATCCATTTGCTTTCTCCAGCCTGACCACCACGCAGCAGTACATCGACAAAAATCCGCAGGCGGCGCAGGCGGTGGTGACGGCATTCGAGCAGGCATCGCGCTTCATCTATAAGCATCAGGAAGAATCAGTGCAGATCGCCCGCAAATACTTCCCGGCGCTGCCGGAAGCGGTGGTGAAGAAAGCGGTGCAGCGTGAGATTGATGCCAAAGGCTATCCGGAGAATGTGCTGGTATCGCAGAAGGCGTGGGACAACAACATGAACATCGCGCTGTACGCCAAAAACATCAAAGCCTATCCGTCGGAAGCCACCTCTTATCAAAACAACGTCAACGTCGAGCTGGCAACCAAAGCCAAAGCGGCGGTGGATGCGATGGGTGATAAATAAGGAGCAACCATGATCGATCCGATTGCACTGCGCCTGGCGCTGATTCAGCGCCACTGCGCGGCCGATGCTGACGAGTTACTGCCTTTACTCAGCGATTGTGAAGCGCGTGCGGCGGGCGTCGGCGCCTTTGCCGCTACGCATTTCCCGCCGACCTTATTACCGGCGACCGCCTGGGTTTCGGCTTTGCAACCGCCGCTGGAGTTGCCGCATGAGTGAATTTATTGATGCCTCAATGCTGACGCTGGCGCAGCGGCTGCGCACGCGGCAAACCAGCGTGCCGGATCTGGTGGAAGCCTGCCTGGCGCGCGAAGAAGCCACGCACGATCTCAATGCGTTTAACCAAGTGTATGTTTCGCAGGTGCGTCAAACCGCCAAAGCCAGCCAGCGCCTGCTGGAGCAGGGCTACGATCTTGGGCCGTTGCACGGCATGCCAATCGCCATTAAAGCCAATATCGATCTGGCCGGTGAAGAGATGCATGCCGGTAGCCAAATCCTCAGCGGCAATATCGCCACCCGTGATGCGCGGGTGGTACAGCGTTTGAAGCAGGCCGGTGCGCTGATTATCGGCAGCACCAACATGCATGAGTTTGCGTGGGGCGGCACCACTAATAATCCCCACTATGGCGCCAGCAGTAATCCGTGGGACGACACGCGCATTCCCGCTGGATCGAGCGGCGGCTCGGGCGTGGCGGCATCGGTGCGCAGCGCGTTGGCCACGCTCGGCACCGATACCGGCGGATCGATTCGCTTACCGGCCTCCATGAACGGCATCACCGGATTGCGGCCTGGCGTGGGGCGGCTCTCCACCGAAGGCATTTTCCCGTTGGCCTCCAGCCTTGATACCGTTGGGCCGCTGGCGCGCTACGCCGAAGAGTGCGAAGTGCTGTTTGATGTGCTTGATGGCCAGGCAGGAAAACTGAGTGCCTTGCCGGAATTGGCTGGCTTGCGCATCGGTCTGCTGCCTGATGTGCATCAGCAGGTGCAGCCGGACGTTGCCAGCGCTTACGACCAAATGGTGCAGTGGTTCAGCGCCGCAGGTGCGCGATGCCAGACGCTGAGTTTTACCGGGCTCGATCAGGCGGTTAACGCGTTGGTACTGATCAACCTCGCCGAACCGGCATCGCTGCATGCGGCGTGGCTGGCAGAGCGACCAGAAGAGTATGGCGCGGACGTGCGTAAACTGCTGCACGCCGGTTTAGGCATCAGCGCGGTGGAGTATCTGCAGGCGCAGCGCTTCCGCACCGGTTTACGCATGCAGCTGCTGCAACACCTTAATCAGGTGGATGTGATTCTGGTGCCGACGCTGCCGTTTACCGCGCCGCATAAAGGGCTGGAAGCGATTCAGATGGGCGACCGCGAAGAGAGCGTGCTGACTGGCAATATGCGCTACAACGCGCTGGCGAGTTTGTCGGCGTTACCGGCCATCAGCCATCCCGCCGGATTTGATCGCGACGGCATGCCGATTGGTATGCAGCTGATTGGGCGCGACGGCGCCGAACGTCAGTTGCTGGCACTGGCGCGCCGTTTCCAGCTGGACCACGACTATCATCTGCAAACCCCAACGCGGTTGCGCGCGTGAAAGCAGTGCCGCTACGCGATGTACTGATTTTGGTGCTGGTGGTCAACGGTTGGGCGTTCAACGTCATTGCCATGAAGTTTGGCCTGATGGAACTGCCGCCGCTTTTTATGCTGACGCTGCGTTTCATGCTGGTGGCGGCGATCCTGCTGCCGTTTCACCGCCTGACGCGTCGCCAGTTACCGGGCATGCTGCTGCTGGCCTTCACTTTCGGATTTGTGCATTTCGGCTTGATGGTGATCGGCATGCAAACCGCCGATGCCGGCACCACGGCCGTGTTTATCCAGATGGGTACGCCAATCGCCATGCTATTAGCGGCGTTTTGTCTCAAAGAGCGCCTAAGCTATCGGCAAATCTCCGGCGTGGGCGTGGCGTTTATTGGCGTGATAATTCTGGCGGGCAGCCCGGCGCTCACGAACTGGCAAGGCATGATGTGGCTGCTGATCAGCGCCTGTGGTTGGGCATGCAGCACGGTGATTATCAAACGTCTACCGCCGATTGCGCCGCTGGCAATGACCGGCTGGTTATCGCTGTTTGCCATTCCACTGGTAGGCATCAGTTCCTGGCTAACCGAGCAACATCAATTCACCTTGCTGATGCAGGCGGGCTGGCGCGGCTGGTTGGGCGTGATTTACAGCGCGTTGGGTTCGTCGGTCTTCGCCTATTCGCTGTGGTACGGCTTATTGAAACGCTATCCCGCCAGCCAGATTTTACCCTGGTCGCTGCTCAGCCCTGCGCTGGCGCTGCTGATGGGCGTGGCGATCCTGCATGAATCCCTCGATCACAGCAAAGTACTGGGCACACTGCTGATTGTTGGCGGCATTTTGCTGGCGGTAATTAGTGGGCAGTTTTTGAAAAGGCGGGTATATCAGCATTCATAACAGCTATCTCAAAATTTAATGAAGCGATAGGGGGATGGAGAACGTGATTTCTCTTAATGTTTGGCTGTAGTGCCTGTCTAGTCTCTCACTTAAGCAA
>NZ_DAMBSA010000490.1:0-3100 GCF_032054795.1 Pantoea sp. CTOTU49201 | reverse complement strand
CAGTTGGATATGAAAATCGCTGCGCAGAATAATAACCAGCAGCAGCGTAAAAGTGCCGAAGCCAACATTCTCAGCAACAAAGCCGCACTGGAAAATGCCAAAGCGCAGGCGCTGAAAAGCAGCCTCGATCTCAAGCGTGTAGAAAATCTGGCGGCTGACGGCTCGCTGTCGGTACGTGAACGCGACGCGGCGCGCGCGGCGAATGCTCAGGCGCAGGCGCAGTTGCGTCAGGCGGATGCGCAGGTCGCCGTTTCACAACAGAATCTGCAAACCGTGGTGGTAAATAAGGCTTCACTGCAAGGCGATGTCGCCAGTGCGCAGGCGGCGTTAGAGCTGGCAAACATCGACCTGGCGAATACACGCATCATCGCGCCGGACAGCGGCCAGCTCGGTCAGCTGTCGGTGCGTAAAGGCACCTATGTCACCGCGGGCACGCGTTTGACTTCGGTGGTGCCGGAAAACAAATGGATCATCGCCAATTTCAAAGAAACCCAGCTGGCGCGCGTGCGTCCCGGCTTGCCGGTGAACATTCGCGTCGATGCGCTGGACGGTAGGCATTACGATGGACGCGTCGAGTTTATCTCGCCTGCCGCCGGTTCCGAATTCAGCGCTATCTCGCCGGATAATGCCACCGGCAACTTTGTGAAAATTGCTCAGCGCATTCCGGTGCGCATTAAAATTCTTAACGACGATCTGCAGGCGCTGCGCCCCGGCATGTCGGTGGAAGTGAGCATTGATACCGCCGCTGAACCGCACAAGGATGCGCCATGAAGCGCTTACTGTTAGCCACGTGCGTGGCATTAATGGTGGGCGGCTGTGCGACAGAAGTGGAAAAAGCGCCGTCATCGTTGCCGATTCCCGATAGCTGGCGTCAGCAGGTTGGCCCACATGCGCTGCCGGAAGCGCAGTGGTGGCAGAACTTTGGCGATGCCGATCTCAATCGCCTCGTTACGCAGGCGTTGCAGCACAACAGCGATATTCTCACGGCGCGTTCACGCGTGGATCAATACCGTGCCGAATTACGTGCCGCGCAGGGTGACAATTTCCCAACGCTGTCGGCGGGTGTTGCGGCTACGCATCAGCGTGCGCTGTCGGCGGCGACCGGCCAGCCGTATGAAAACGCGGTGTTTCAGGGGTTGCTGCAGGCCAACTATGAAGTGGATTTATGGGGCAGCCGCAGCAACAGCATTCGCGCTGCGCAAGCTTCGCTGGATGCGCAGCGTGCCGCCGCGTCTGCCGCCGAGCTCACCGTCGCCAGTTCGGTAGCATCGGGCTATCTCAGCCTGTGCGCACTCGATGAGCAGCTACGCGTCACAGAAGCCACGTTAGCAACGCGCGAAAACTCGCTCAATCTGGCGCAGCGTCAGTTTGAAACCGGCTACACCTCGCGTCTCGAATGGATGCAGGCCGCCTCGGAATATCAAACGGCCAAAGCGCAGATCCCGCAGTTGCAGCATCAGATCGAACAGCAGGAGAATGCGCTCAGCGTGCTGGTGGGCATGAATCCGCGTGAAATCGCGCGCAGTAGCCAGTTCGACCACATCAAACCGCAAACCTTGCCATCGCTGCTTCCATCGCAGTTGCTGAATCGCCGGCCGGATATCGTGCAGGCGCAGCGCCAGCTGCTGGCCGCCGATGCGTCACTGGCGTCATCCCAGGCCAAATTGTTGCCGTCGCTCAATCTCACCGCCAGCGGCACCTTGCAAAGCGGCGAACTGCATCAGCTGTTGGACTATCCATTCCGTTTGTGGAGCATTGGCGGCAGCATTCTGGCACCGCTGCTGAATCGCGAAGCGCTGACAGCGCAGGTTGATGTGGCGATGGCGACGCGCAATCAGGCGCTTTATGGCTATGAGAAAGTGGTGCGCAATGCCTTCTCCGATGTGGATAACGCGCTGGATGCCATTCGCCGCAGTCAGGAGCAGCTTGAAGAGTTGCAGAAGCAGGAAGGCTATGTGGCGGAAGCGTATCGCATTGCGCATAACCGCTATCAAAACGGTTACGCCTCTTATCTGGATGAGCTGGACGCCCAGCGAACGCTGTTCAGCACCCAGCTCAATATCGTGTCAGTGAAAAATACGCTGCTGCTGGCACAAATCGATCTTTATCGTTCGCTCGGTGGCGGCTGGCAGGGTTAAACATCATGCGACAAGGCCATTTTTCGGTAGAAATTCCGCCGTAAGAGGGCACGTGAACAGTTTTAAATCGGCGATAAACGATTCTTAAGTGATTCATGCTTCTTTTTACTTGTCTTTACAAATAATGTTATTATCCGCCCGCTTTACACAGTCTGAACGGAACAGTGTTGGTAAGTTTACCAGCGCGGTCGCTCACTGAGGCGGCTTGCAAAGACAGGGGAAGAAAAGGAAATGATGAATAAGAAAATCGGTTTTGCTTTGTTAGTATCTGCGGTCCTGTTAACCGGCTGTGCGCCACGCACCGCGCCGATCGAGAATGTTAACCAGACCGTGGGTCAAAGCTACTCGGATGATCAAATGAAGCAAGCGATCGTTCAGTCAGGTGCCGCTAACCATTGGGTGATGACGCCAGCCGGTCCAGGCGTAATGAATGGTCACCTGGCCGAGCGCGGACATACCGCAGATATTCGCGTGAATTACACCGCGAACAGTTATCAAATCCAGTATGTCAGCAGCCAGAATCTGAAAGCCGGTAGCGGTCAAATTCACCGTAATTACAACCGCTGGATTCAGAACCTGAGCCAGGGCATCCAAACGCGTCTGGCGGTCGAAGCCGCTAAATAAGCGCGAAGCGTGATTGCTGACATAATGTTGTAAAGTTAGCCGACACGCTGCCGAAATAGAAACAGGCGGGCCATGTGCCCGCCTTGTTAATCGGCGACATCCGCATGGGATGACGGGTATTGAGAGCAAGGAAGGGATGCCGCGCAGCGAAAATCTGACCATCCCTGAGGCTGAAGAAAGAATACAGGTATGAAACTCGCTTACTCCCTTGTTGACTGGCACGCCATCGCGCCGGGCAACAGCACCGCAGAAGAGTGGCAACGTTGGGCGCAACAGGCACCAGCGTTAGATGCCACGCAACCTATCGCGAAACCCCAATTTTTGCCGATGATGACCGC
>NZ_DAMBSA010000489.1:2389-3132 GCF_032054795.1 Pantoea sp. CTOTU49201 | reverse complement strand
CGTGACGAGAAAGGCGGCTGGTTACCGGCGTTTACGCCAGAAGCGTTGACGCAAGCAGTGGAAGATAACCTGCGTAATCTCGGACTGGATGTGATGGAAGTGGTGAATCTGCGTTCGATGCTGGATGTGCATGGACCGAAGGAAGGTTCGCTGGAGCCGCAGGTTGAAGCGATGATTAAGCTGAAAGAGCGCGGGCTGATTCGTCATATTGGTCTGAGCAACGTTACCGCCAAACAGGTGGCCGATGCGCAGGCGATGACGCCGATCGCCTGCGTGCAGAACCTCTATAATCTGGCCAATCGCCAGGATGAGGCGCTGCTCGACCAGTTGGCAGCACAAGGCATTCCTTACGTACCGTTCTTCCCGCTCGGCGGCTTTTCACCACTGCAATCGGATCAGCTGAGCGAGGTGGCAAATGAGCTTAACGCCTCGCCGCTGCAGGTCGCGCTGGCGTGGCTGCTGCAGCGTTCGCCTAACATTCTGCTGATTCCGGGGACGTCATCACCGGAGCACCTGAAGCAGAACATGGCGAGTGCCGAAGTGAAACTTACGCCTGAAATTGTGCAGCGTTTGGATAGTATTGGTCAGCCATAATTTACCAGGTCGCCATAAATGGCGACCCTACAACGGATGTTGGTCGCCGTTATGGCGACCTCCGCCTCAAATAATCCCCATCTCCGTCAAACACCCTTTCAACGTACCAAACGCATCCTGACACTGCCGCTCATCGACGCAGGCAAAAC
>NZ_DAMBSA010000489.1:0-2379 GCF_032054795.1 Pantoea sp. CTOTU49201 | reverse complement strand
GGCCTGGCTGCTGCAGCGTTCGCCTAACATTTTGCTGATTCCGGGCACGTCATCACCGGAGCACCTGAAGCAGAACATGGCGAGCGCTGAAGTGAAACTTACGCCTGAGATTGTGCAGCGTTTGGATGGTATCGCTCAGCCATAAGTTGACCTGGTCGCCATAAATGGCGACCCTACGAAGACGATGCGGCCGTTGTAGGGTCGCCATTTATGGCGACCTCCACCTCAAATTATCCCCATCTCCGCCAAACACCCTTTCAAGGTACCAAACGCATCCTGACACTGCCGCTCATCGACGCAGGCAAAACCCAGCAGCAAACCGCGCCGCTCCTGCGGATGCATATAATATTGCGACAGCGGCCGCACCTTAACACCGCGCCGCAGCGCCAGTGCGGCGACTGCCACATCGTCACAGCCTGTTGGCAAATTCATCACCAGATGCAATCCCGCCTCGTGATTCACCAACGGCAAAAAAGCAGCCCCTAAATAACGCTCAATCAAGCTAACCATAAAGCGCCGCCGCTGGCTGTAGAGCTTGCGCATGCGGCGAATGTGCGACATGTAATGCCCTTTCTGGATGAACTCCGCCAGCGCGCGCTGCACCAGCAAATGGCCGCCGCGATACAGTTCCGCCGCCGCCACACGCAGCGGCTGCGCCAGCGCTTTTGGCACTACCAAATAACCGAGGCGCAGCGCCGGATAGAGCGTCTTGCTAAAAGTGCCCATATAGATTACTGGCGCATCCGGCTCAAAACCTTGCAGTGATGGGAACGGCTGGCCGGAGAAACGAAACTCGCTGTCGTAATCATCTTCTACCAGCCAGGTTTTGTGCTTACGCGCCAGATCAAGCAGTTGCTTGCGGCGTTCCAGGCTGAGATGCACGCCCAGCGGATATTGGTGTGACGGTGTCACGAAAATCATTTTCGGTGCGCGACTGCGCGGTGGCAAATCGGGAATTAATCCCTGCTCATCCACCGCAATCGCATTGATTTTCAGGCCATTAATGCGCAGCAGATTGCGCGTGCCCCAATAACCGGGCTCTTCGATCCATACCTGATCGCCGGGATCGCACAGCACGCGTGAAACCAAATCCACCGCCTGATGAATCCCTTCGGTGATGATGATTTGATCAGCATCAGCGCGTACCGAACGCGCCACGCTGAGATATTCTGCCAGCGCGGCGCGCAGTTGCGGACAGCCGCCATTGCTGCTGTAGATCAGCCGTTCGATATCCGGTTCACGGTTCAAACGCGCCTGAATCTGGCTGAAGAGTTTATGCGGAAACTGCGTGACATCCGGTGCGCCAGGCACAAAAGCGCCCCACTGATACGGCGACGCATTGGCATGACCGAGCAGCGACGCACCGCGCTTAGAAATCGCCGCCGGTTTCGTGGTTAATGGTTCGATAGTCGCCACATTGCGCGGCGTGTTCAGCGATCCTTCCGGCAAGTTTTCTGCAATCCAGGTGCCGCTACCGGTACGCGCCGTGACGTAGCCTTGCGCCATCAAATTCTCATACACGTTCAACACCGTATTGCGCGACACCGACAGCTCGCGCGCCAAATCGCGCGTGGCGGGCAAGCGCGTGGCACGAGGAAAAATGCCTTCTGCGATAGCGGCTTGCATACAGCTCAGCAAACGCTGCTGCAATGTTCCTTCCGGCATAAACTGCATGCGCTCTAATACATGATCGGCGTACAAACTTCGCAATTGGCTCCCCTCTTTTCACTGAAAGTGGCTCTGGCAAGATAGCTCAGCGCAGGCATAAATAAGCGTGTTTGTCGTGATTTGTAAAGACGCTTATCGCTAAGGAAAGGTTATGGAAGGTAAAAACAGCCAGTTGCAGCAACGTAAAGATGATGCCCTGCCACGCGGCACCGGCAATCTTTGTCAGTGGTACGTAGAGCACGCGGAGAACGCCACGCTGCGCGATGGTGAAGGTAACAGCTGGATCGATTTCGCCGGCGGCATCGCGGTGCTGAACACCGGTCATCGCCATCCGCGCATCGTGCAGGCGATTGCCGATCAGTTAGAGAAATTTACCCATACCGCATTCCAGGTCACGCCGTATGAAAGCTACGTGGCGCTGGCTGAACGCCTCAATCGCCTGGTGCCAATTGCCGGTAAAGCCAAAACTGCTTTCTTCTCCACCGGCGCAGAAGCGGTCGAAAACGCGGTGAAAGTGGCGCGGGCGGCGACCCGTCGTCACGGCATCATCACCTTCGGCAACTCTTTCCACGGTCGTACTTTTATGACCATGGCGATGACCGGTAAAGTGGCACCTTACAAACGCGACTTCGGCCCGATGCCCGCATCGGTGTGGCACGCGCGCTATCCCAACAGTGTGACCGGCATCAGCGTTGATGAAGCGCTGGCCAG
>NZ_DAMBSA010000488.1:0-3132 GCF_032054795.1 Pantoea sp. CTOTU49201 | reverse complement strand
TTTCGGTCACCATAAATGGCGACCCTACAAAGGATTGGCGCGTTTTTCGTAGGGTCGCCATTTATGGCGACCAATCAGCCCGCAATTTCACTTATGGCTAAATAAGCTCACATTTCCCCCCTTTAATCCGCGCTTTAGCCTGACCGGGTTTTGGCATTCTATGCTCAGAATTCCTGCCAGCTGAGGTACGTCGTGGCTGAAGAGAGTAACGAGGACAAAACAGAATCGCCCACGCCCCACCGACTTGAAAAAGCGCGTGAGGAGGGGCAGATTCCGCGTTCGCGCGAGCTGACTTCAGTGATGATGCTGTTGATTGGATTGCTGATCCTGTGGATTGGCGGCAACAGCATGGCGGAGCGTCTGGCGAGCATGGTCGCCACCGGTTTTCGTTTTGATCACGGCATGGTCAGCGATGACAAAGTCATCATCGGCCACATCGGCAGCCTGATTAAGCAGGCGGTGATCGCGCTGCTGCCGCTGATGGGCGGTTTGGTGGTAGTGGCGATTGCCGGACCGATGGCGCTGGGCGGCCTTAACTTCAGCGGTAAATCCATCAAGTTCGATCTCAAAAAGCTTAACCCGCTCACCGGTATCGGCCGCATGTTCTCCGGTCAAACCGCCGCTGAGCTGGTGAAGTCGATTATGAAGGCGGTGCTGGTGGGCATCGTCGCCGGTTGGTACATCTGGAGCCACTGGCAAGAGATGCTGCGTTTGATGAGTGAATCACCCATCAACGCGCTGCATCACGGTTTATCGATGATCGCCGCCTGCTGCGGGCTGATCATGCTCGGCCTGTTCCCGATGGTCGGCTTTGACGTGTTCTGGCAGCTTTATAGCTACTTCAAAAAGCTGAAGATGACGCGCCAGGAAATTCGTGACGAACACAAACAGAACGAAGGTGATCCGCACGTTAAAGGGCGCATTCGTCAGGCGATGCGCGCCGCCGCACGTCGACGCATGATGGCCGATGTGCCGAAAGCCGACGTTATCGTCACCAACCCAACGCACTACTCGGTGGCGCTGAAGTATCAGGAAGGCAAGATGAGCGCGCCGAAAGTGATTGCCAAAGGCGCAGGCGATATCGCGCTGAAAATTCGTGAGCTCGCCAAAGAGCACCGTATCCCGATTCTCGAAGCACCGCCGCTGGCGCGTGCGTTGTACCGACACACAGAAATTGGTCAGTTCATCCCCGGCGCGCTGTATGGCGCGGTGGCAGAAGTGCTGGCCTGGGTTTGGCAGCTGCGACGCTGGAAGCGCGAAGGCGGCCTGATTCCAAACAAACCAAAAAACCTGCCGGTTCCGGCAGACATGGACTTTGCAGGAGAGAACACTAACGATGGCTAATTTAGCCGAGAAGCTGCGTTTACCGGGCAACTTTAAAGACACGCAATGGCAGGTGCTGGCTGGGCCGGTACTGATCATGTTGATCCTGTCGATGATGGTGCTGCCGTTACCCGCATTCATTCTTGATCTGCTGTTCACCTTTAACATTGCGCTATCGATCATGGTGCTGCTGGTGGCGATGTTCACCCAGCGCACGCTGGAGTTCGCCGCATTCCCGACCATTCTGCTGTTCTCGACGCTGCTGCGTCTGGCGCTGAACGTCGCCTCAACCCGTATCATTTTGCTGGAAGGCCATACCGGTGCCGATGCTGCCGGACGCGTGGTGGAAGCCTTTGGTCACTTCCTCGTTGGCGGTAACTTCGCCATCGGTATCGTGGTGTTCATCATCCTCGTTATCATCAACTTCATGGTTATCACCAAGGGTGCGGGACGTATCGCTGAAGTCGGCGCGCGTTTTGTGCTGGATGGCATGCCAGGTAAGCAGATGGCGATCGATGCCGATCTCAACGCCGGTTTAATTGGCGAACAGGAAGCCAAACAGCGCCGTAGCGAAGTGACGCAGGAAGCCGACTTCTACGGCTCGATGGACGGTGCCAGTAAGTTCGTTCGTGGTGATGCTATCGCCGGTATCCTTATCATGGTGATTAACGTCATCGGCGGTCTGTTGGTCGGCGTGGTGCAGCACGGTATGGATCTTGGCCATGCGGGCGAAACCTACACGCTGTTGACCATCGGTGACGGTCTGGTGGCACAAATCCCAGCGCTGGTGATCTCCACCGCGGCGGGTGTCATCGTGACGCGCGTGGGCACGGATCAGGATGTCGGCGAACAGATGGTGACTCAACTGTTCAGAAACCCGCGCGTGCTGATGCTGAGTGGCGGCGTGATTGGTTTGCTGGGTCTGGTGCCGGGCATGCCAAACTTCGTGTTCCTGCTGTTTACCGCTTCACTGCTCGGTCTCGCCTGGTGGCTACGCGGTCGCGAAATGCAGCCGAAGAAACCCACCGAAGCCTCAAGCCTGGTGAAAACCCAGGAAACGCCGGCCACCGTGGAAGCGTCGTGGACCGATGTGCAGCTGGAAGATTCGCTGGGTATGGAAGTGGGATATCGCCTGATTCCGATGGTCGATCACCTGCAAAACGGCGAACTGCTGGGGCGTATCCGCAGTATTCGTAAGAAGGTGGCGCAGGAGGTCGGCTTCCTGCCGCCGGTGGTGCATATCCGTGACAACATGGAGCTGCCGCCCGCGCGTTACCGCATCCTGATGAAAGGCGTAGAAATTGGCAGCGGTGATGCTTACCCAGGCCGCTGGATGGCGATTAACCCGGGCACCGCCGCCGGTTCGCTGCCGGGCGAGCCGACCGTCGATCCGGCCTTTGGTCTGGCGGCGATCTGGATCGATAGCGCCCTGAAAGAGCAGGCGCAGATTCAGGGCTTTACCGTGGTCGAAGCCAGCACCGTGGTGGCGACGCACCTCAATCACCTGATTGGCCAATACGCCAGCGAGCTGTTTGGCCGTCAGGAAGCGCAGCAGCTGTTGGATCGCGTCACGCAAGAGATGCCGAAGCTGACCGAAGATCTGGTGCCGGGCGTCATCACCCTGACCACGCTGCACAAAGTGCTGCAAAACCTGCTGACCGAGCGCGTCTCGATTCGCGATATGCGCACCATTATTGAAACATTGGCGGAACATGCGCCGGTGCAGAACGATCCGCAAGAGCTCACCAGCGTTGTGCGTGTGGCGCTGGGACGGGCGATTACCCAACAGTGGTTCCCGGGCAACGGCGA
>NZ_DAMBSA010000487.1:1658-3135 GCF_032054795.1 Pantoea sp. CTOTU49201 | reverse complement strand
GACGCTGAAGAAAGTTATTGAACAACAGCAAGTTGGCAAAGTATGGCGCTTGCATAACCGCATGGATTTTGATGATGCGTTGACGCTGGAAGGCGGTGAAACCGGCGGATTGCTGCGCGATCTCGGTAGCCACATCGTGGATCAGGCAATCTGGCTGATGGGTCCGGTAAAATCGGTGTATGCGCAGCTGGATATTGTTGAATTACCGGAAGGCCCAACCGATGCCAGTTTTGTGCTGACGCTAACGCATCACAACGGCACGCACTCCTATGTTTCTGCCACCAAACTCAATCGCATGGTATGCCGCGAACTGCGCTTGTACGGCGAGAAGGGCAGCTATCTGTCGCAAGGCACCGATGTGCAGGCGCAGGCGATTTTTGCCGGTAAACGTCCGGTGGATGATTTAGCGGGTTGGGGCTACGAGCAGCGCGATCGTTGGGGCATTTTGCATCATGCTGAGGGCGACGAAGCGGTGCCATCGGAGCAGGGCGCTTATCATGCCTATTATGAAGCGTTTGCCGACGCGGTGCGCAACGGCACCGAACCGCCGGTGACTACTGAGCAGGCGATTGGAGTGTTAGCGGTGCTGGATGCGGCTTTTGTCAGTGCGCGGGAAAACCGAGTTGTGACACTGGAGTAACAATTTTTGGTCACCATGAATGGCGTAAGGCTTGTCAGTTAAAGGTGAATCGGTCGCCATGAATGGCGACCCTACAAAGGGCTGGCGCATTTATACGCACCGGGACATTCGGCCTGTTAGAATGACCGCCGTTCAGAAGTGACTCGAAGAGGTTTAGTTGTGTCGACGTTAGTATTTAGAGAAGCCAGCCTGGCCGATGTGGATCGTTGTTACGCGATTGAGATTGAGGCTTACGAAGGTGATGAAGCCGCCACGCGTGAAAAGATTGCTACCCGCATCGCGCAGTATCCGCAGGGATTTTTATGTCTGGAAACAGACGGCAAGGTGATTGGCTTTATCAACGCCGGTTGCGCGTGGGATGTGGTGATGTCAGATGAAGCGTTCAAAGAGTTAATCGGCCACGATCCTGCAGCACCAAACGCCGTCATTATGTCGGTGGTGCTTGATCCTGCTTATCAGGGCAAAGGTTATGCGTCGCTGCTGATGCGCCAGTTTATCGACCTGATGAAGAAAATGGATAAGCGAACCATTCATCTAATGTGCAAAACCCAGCACGTCGAGCTGTATAAAAAATGGGGCTATCAGTACGTCAAACCGTCCGAGTCAGACCACGGCGGCATGGCGTGGCATGAGATGCTGATGACACTGTAATTCGTCGGGTCGCCTTTAATGGCATAATGCCGCTTAGTTGAGCATTGATTTGCATATGTATGCAGGTGCGCATGAATGCGCACCCTACGAAAAACGCGCCAAACCTTTGTAGGGTCGCCATTTATGGTGACCGAAAGGCGCTTAACTGACGAGCATTGCGCCATTCATGGCGGCCCGAATCTCCCA
>NZ_DAMBSA010000487.1:0-1648 GCF_032054795.1 Pantoea sp. CTOTU49201 | reverse complement strand
CAACAGGTAAATATAACGCTAAGCATTCAATGATCGCACATTCCCTGGCGGCGCGATTTATCGCGCAATAAATTACGCCGCTACGACACCTGCGCACACTTTATGCAGCCACACCTTTCGGCTGAGCCGACAGATGTCCCGCCCATAAACTGGCCACCCATTTCACGCCTTTGGCGGTGAAACGCGCTTGTGAGAAAGCATGCTGATTCTCGCCACGCCCAGAGCGCAAGGTGAAATAACCCGCTTGCAAATGATGCTGCTGCGGTGCCAGCGTGCCTTTTTCGCGATACATGATATTGCGTTCTAACAGGAACTCACGAAACTCGGTTTCCTTGACCTTCAACATCTTGCACAGCTGACGAAAGCCGAGTGAATCTTCGATCTCAACAAAGCGATCAAAAAATTCAGCCTTGGGTGCAGACAACGCGAGTTGCTGCTCAGCCGCCCGGCGCTGCTCAAACTGTTCCGCCCAGGCGCGGGCCGCTTCCGCCGGATTAGTGAAATCAGGCAAATGGGTAAATTGTTCGCGCTGCTGCCAAAGATCGAGTAATTCCGCAGTGAAGCCAGGCGAAAGCCGGGCAACGGCAAGTAATGAATCGCGTTTGTTGAGATGAAACTCCTGACGCACTTCACCCTGATGCTCATACAGATTCACCGTCAAAGGTTGGGAAAGACGCTGTGCGGTTTCCAGGCTTTTAACCAGGCGCTTCACTTCGCCATGCGTGATGCCCGTGACATGGGCAATTTCGCGGCTGCTCATCATCATCGATGCATTCAAAGCAGACAGACTTTCCGTTGAGATCATCATCATTATTACCTCTTGCAGACTTACTCAGCCTTGTAGCTGTTGAATAAGTATACGCAGCACTGTTTATATATCCAGTATTATTTTTAACCGTTCACCTAAGTTGTTCGGCTTTGCGTAACGTTTCACAAAGCCAGCGCAGTCCCGCGTAATCCCTGCGTATTCTCTTAAAGTGAGGTTTTCGGGGTTTATTAAATTGTCGCGATGAGGGCTGTTTGATAGTTTTGAGCCAATTTTCCGGGCTTTTATCGGCTTTCTGCAGCATTACGTGCAGGGCTGATGTATGCCTTTTTAACAGCAATAAGTAGTTAACTGGCGGCTATGCTGCTGGAGAAACGATGAAAAAGAATAAATTTAAAACCCATCTGGTCTCATTAGGTTTACTGGCGGAAAAAAAGCTGACCAAACGCCAAACGCTGCCCGATTACAATCCCGCCGCAGAGCAGGATATTAATTTGGTTGCGCGCCAGACCGCACCTGCGGCCATTCCGCGTCAGATTTGGATGTATTGGGAAAGCGAAACGCTGCCGCGAGAAGTGCAGATTTTTGTCGACAAGATCGTGCGTGAAAATTCCGGTTATCTGGTAACGGTCATTAATAACCTGAACATCCAGCACTATCTGCCCGATCTGCACTTCGTGCATCAGGATATGCGTCCTTCCCATAAAAGTGATGTGATCCGGCTGGAGTTGCTGCATCGCTATGGCGGAATCTGGATGGATGCCACCATCATTCTCAACCGCACAATGGACGAATTGCTGGCGGTGAATGTGGACGATCGTTATGACCTGATCGCCTTCTACCGCGACAGTTCCACGCTGGATAAAGCCTATCCGGTGATTG
>NZ_DAMBSA010000486.1:0-3140 GCF_032054795.1 Pantoea sp. CTOTU49201 | reverse complement strand
CCCCAACTGATGGCGCGTTCTGCCATTTCAAGATTCACTGCCAGAAAACCGGCCGCTTTTCCTGCGCTGCGGATGCGTTTAATGCTGTGCTCAATCACCTTCTGCACTTCAGGATGCGCTGCATTATCGGGAAAACCTAATGAGGCGGATAAATCTGCCGGGCCAATAAATATCCCGTCAACACCTTCTACTTCCAGTAACGCATCCAGATTATCAATCGCCGTTTTGCTTTCGGCCTGAATCAACAGGCACAACTCTTCATTGGCGCGCGCCATATAATTTTCCACGCGCCCCCAACGTGCCGCCCGCGCCACGCCAGCACCAACGCCACGCGTACCGTAAGGCGGATAGCGCGTCGCCAGCACCAGCGCTTTTGCCTGCTCGGCGCTATCGATCATCGGTACCAGCAAGGTGCGCGCACCGATATCCAGCACCTGCTTAATCAGTGCGGTCTGGAATTCAACCGGGCGAATCACCGGCTGGCTACGATAAGGCGCAACCGCCTGCAATTGATGATAGAGATCCTGCACGGTATTCGGGGCGTGTTCGCCATCAATCAGTAGCCAGTCGTAGCCGCTGGTGGCGGCAATTTCGGCCAGATACGACGAGGTACTGCTCAGCCACAAGCCAATCTGCGTTTCACCTTTAGCCAATCCGGCTTTGAAAGGATTTTTTAATGGGTCCTGCATAGCTTCTCCTTACTTAATGACTTGGCTGCTGAGAGTGCGGCAACTGACGCTCCACTTTCAGGCTGAGGATAATGAGTGAACCGATGGCGGCAATCAGCGCCAGCGCCAGCAATCCGGCGGCGCTGCTGTTAAATTGCATCTCGGCATTTACGCGAATCAACGGCGCGAGGAAGCCACCCACAGCGCCAAACAAGTTAACGAAGCCGATGCCTGCCGCCAGCGCGGTACCAGAAAGCAGCTGCGTCGGCATGGTCCAGAACACCGGCTGCACGGCGATAAAACCCACCGCCGCGACGCTAAGCGCGATGATGGCCAACAGCGGCGAAACCAATCCGGACAAACCAATCCCGACAGCCGCCGCCAGCAAGGTGAACGCCGCCACCCGGCGACGCTCGCCGCTGCGATCGGAATAGCGCGGAATCAGCCAGGTGCCAAACAGCGCCGCAACCCACGGAATCGCCGCCACCAGCGAGGCGAGGAAACCGACTTTGGTACCCAACAGCGCCGCCACTTGCGATGGCAGGAAGAAGATCAGCCCATATACCGCAATCTGGATGGTCATGTAGATGATGGCGAGTTGCCAGACGCGACCATTGCGCAGCGCATCACGCAGTTGTGACGTCGGCTTTTGCTGCTCTTCGCTGTCCAGCTGACGTTGCAGCGCCTGCTTCTCCTCTGCGCTGAGAAAACGCGCTTTTGCCGGCGTGTCGTCGATATAGCTGAAGGTGAAAACTCCGGCCGCCACCGCCAGCAATCCTTCAATGATAAACATCCAGAACCAGCCGGGATGACCCAGTACGCCGTGCATTTCCAGCAGTGCGCCAGAAAGCGGTGAACCCAGCGTCAACGCCAGCGGCGCGCCCATATAGAACAGCCCCATTACGCTGGCGCGCTGCTGCTGCGGGAACCACAGCGAGGTGAGATAAATCATGCCGGGGAAGAAACCCGCCTCAGCAGCGCCGAGCAAGGTGCGCACCAGCAGGAATTTAGCTTCGGTATCTGCAAATGCCATCGCCGCCGAAAGAAATCCCCACAGCAGCGTGGTGCCGCCAATCCAGCTGCGCGCGCCAAATCGCTTCATCAACAAATTAGCCGGTACGCCGAGCAGCGCGTACACCACAAAGAAGATTCCGGCACCTAACGCGTAAGCTTCATTACTCAGGCCGGTATCAAGTTGATACGCCTCTTTAGCGAAACCGATGTTGGCGCGATCCAGAAACGCCAGCACGTAGAGCATCAACATGAAAGGAATAAGACGTGCGCGGTTCTTTTTAACCGCACTTAACACCAGATTATCCATGGTAAAACCCTCACGCACGGCTGCGACTCCTCGCCGCAGCCGCTGCGATTAGTGTTGATAAGGACGCTTCAGTCCATCGCGATTCAGTTCCACGCCGAAGCCCGGTTTATCCAGCACCGATTTGTGCATACGACCGTTGACCGGCACCGGTTCGTTGATCAGCAGCGGATCAAACTGCGGGCGCAGCGAGCTGCAATCCGGGCTGGTCATCAGGAATTCACTGAACGGGCTGTTGGTGAAGGTGATCACCGCGTGATGCGAGTAGACCGAAGAGCCATGCGGCACCACTAGCTGGCCGCGTGATTTCGCCAGCGCCGCTACCTCAACCAGCGTAGTCAGGCCGCCGCACCAACCCACATCCGGCTGCAGAATATCGATGCCGGTTTCTGCCAGCGTGCGGAACGATTGCAGCGTGCCGTGATGTTCGCCGCTGGTGATTAACATGCCCTGCGGCGCTTGCTGTTTCAGCTGGGCGTATCCTTCGAACTGCTGCGGCGGCAAACACTCTTCCAGCCACTTGACGTTATAAGGTGCGCAGGCGTGCGCCAGTTTGGTGGCGAAATTGACGTCCTGACTCATCCAGCAATCGAGCATCAGCCAGAAATCCGGGCCGCAGGTTTCGCGATAGTGAGCGATGCGTGCCACCTCTTTACGGATGCCTTCATCGCCATCATGCGGTCCCCACTGCACCGCCATTTTGCCGCCGATAAAGCCCATCTTCTGCGCCAGATCCGGACGCGCGCCGGTGGCATAGAACTGCAGTTCATCGCGCACCGCGCCGCCCAGCAGTTTGTAGACCGGCAGATCGGTGACTTTGCCAAACAGATCCCACAGCGCCAAATCGACACATGAAATGGTGTTCATCACCAACCCGCCCGATCCGGCGTAGTACATGGTGGCGTTCATCATCTGGTCGTGAATCAGTTTGATATCGCTAACGCAGCGCCCTTCGAGGAAACGATTGAGATGCTTTTCCACGATGAAGCAGCCCATTTCGCCACCGGTGGTAATGGCGAAACCGGTTTGACCGTTATCGGCTTCAACTTCCACGATCAGCGTGCCTAACACGTTGATGCCAAAGGATTGACGCGACTGCTCATACTGTTTGTATTTGCTCATTGGCGTGGCGACGTGGTCGTCAATCCAGTGAT
>NZ_DAMBSA010000485.1:0-3141 GCF_032054795.1 Pantoea sp. CTOTU49201 | reverse complement strand
GTGCGGTGGAATGTATTCCGGGCGCGAGTTTTGAATCAGGAAGGTTTCGGCGGCTTGGGTAATCAGCGTCAGCGATAAGGTGTTGAGCATTTGCAGGCGGCGACTGGAGTTTTTCCAGCGTGACGATTCCATCATCAGCTGGCCGCGCATGCCGTTGAGCGCCGTGGTGCGACGCACTAACGCGCTCCAGGCTTTATCCACTTCATCTTTATCTTCATGTGCTACGCACAGCTGCAGCAGTTTGTAGTGCGCCACCAGCAGCGCATCCACTTCCTGCTCAATCACTTTTTTGATCGAACGCGGCGAGAACAGCATGTCGGCGAGAATCGCACACAGAATACCGATGACGATTTCACTGCAGCGCTCAACCGCGAACTGCGGAGCCAGCGTTAAGCCGCCGCTGGCATCCGCCGTGACCACGATGATCAGCGCGGTATAACCGGCAAGGCCCAGCGCATAGGAGTTTTCGACTTTGATCAGCGACGAGAGCCACACGCACATGCCAGCCCACAAACAGCACAGCAGCAGCATCACCACCGGCGCGCGCACCGTGGCAATCATGATGGTGAGCGCGGCGATACAGCCAATGAAGGTACCGATGATGCGCAGAATGCCGCGATAGCGCAGTGCGCCAGAATAGGGATCGCCCCCCGCAGCAAAGGCGGTACCACCGGCCACGATGCCGGCGGTCATCACCGCCCAACGCGGCGTTTCCAGATTGAAGTGAAAGCCAATCATCAACGCCGCAACCAGCGCGAAGGTGAGCTTCACCGGGAAACGCAAAAACTCAATCATATCGCCCTCGCTTAACCAAACTCACGCAGGCGATTGAACAACTGCGCCAGCGGCGAGACTTTGGTTTCGCGATCCTGCGCACCGGTGATCACCACCGTTGCGGTGGTACCCGCCGGGAAGCGGTTGCCCGGTTGCTCATCGAGACGAATACGCACCGGAACACGCTGCGCCAGACGCACCCACTCAAGATTCGAGTCGATGGTCGCCATGCCTTTGCTGTCGCTGCTGCTGCTGCTGTTGGTTACGCCTGCCGCGATGCTGTCGACGGTGCCGCGCAGCACTGCGTTGCTACCCAACGGCGTGATTTGCGCGCGGAAGCCAGGACGCACGCCATCCAGCTTGGTCTCTTCCATATAGGCCAGCACATAGAAGGAGTGCTGCTGCACCAGCGCCACGGCGACTGAACCGCGCGTGATAAATTCGCCCTGATAGACATTAAGGTTGGTGACCCAGCCGTCAGATGGCGCTTTGATGGTGGTGCGATCGAGGTCGATCACCGCCAGATCGCGCGTGGCAACGGACTTCGCCAACTGATGCTCGCTGGTTTGCAGATCGTTGTTGGATTGCTCAATCGCTTCACGCGACATAGCGCTGGTACCCAACTGATTGCGACGCGTGGCTTCACGGCGTTTTTCACTCACCAAAGCTTGATAATATTCGACATCCGCCTGGGCTTCATCCAGCGCTTTTTGGTAGCGCGGACGGTCAACCACAAACAGCGTATCGCCTTTTTTTACCAGTTGGTTATCGTGCACCGGCACGTCAGTGATGATGCCGGTGACGTCAGGCGAGATCGCCACGACATCGGCAGAGAATTTGGCATCACGCGTCCACGGTGATTCGGTGTAGAACACCCACGCGCGGAAGATGATCACGATGGCGATGACAACCAGCAGGAGTGTAATCGCGTATCGCGCGATTTTTCTTATTAGCGCTTTCACTTAAAGAACCTCAGACGAATAAACGGGATACAAGGTAAAACACACAGCAATACAGTGCGGTGTTAAACAGTGCGGGATGCCAAACCAGATCGTAGATCCCGCTGGGCGTCAGCACGCGTTTCACCAGCCAGAACAGCGCCAGTGAAACTAATAGTTCAACGAAGATGGGCGGAAAACTCAGCCCGAATACGACAAATACCGGAAGCACACTCATTTCGGATCCTTAGTTCGACCTTGCCGGATTGCACCGATACCTGCCCACATGCCGTGCGGCACGTTGGGTTTACGATCAGGGGATGACGGATAAACTGATGGCAACATTCAGGCCGCGTTGAGCTAATCATAGCGTATCATCGGGTTAACACAGCCATGTACAGGTGCAGTGAAGAGACCCAGCGACGCGTATAGTAACGCGCTTGACTATACGTTTTCTACATATTGTGAGCTAAATCACTTTTTAGCCAGAGTAAACAATGGATCGACTTAAAAGCATGTCCATTTTCGCCAAAGTGGTTGAATTGGGTTCATTTACCGCTGCGGCGCGCCAGCTACAGCTTAGCGTTTCGTCTATCAGCCAGATTGTCGCCAAACTGGAAGATGAGTTACAGGTCAAATTGCTTAATCGCAGCACGCGCAGCATTGGCCTGACTGAAGCCGGAAAGATCTATTTTCAGGGCTGTCGCCGCATGTTAGCGGAGGCTTCGCAGGTGCACGAGCAGCTGTATGCCTTTAACAACACGCCGATCGGTATTCTACGCATCGGCTGCTCATCGACGATGGCGCAAAATGTGTTATCGGCGATGACCAGCGAAATGTTACGCGAATATCCGGGTTTGAGCGTCAATCTGGTGACGGGCATTCCTGCACCCGATTTGATCGCCAACGGTTTGGATTTGGTAGTGCGCGTGGGTGCGCTGCAGGATTCGAATTTGTTCTCACGTAGACTGGGCGCGATGCCGATGGTGGTGTGCGCGGCGAAGAGCTATCTGGCGCAGCACGGCACGCCAGAGAAACCCGGCGAGATCGATAATTTTTCGTGGCTGGAATACAGCGTGCGCCCGGATAACACGTTTGAACTGGTTGCGCCGGAAGGATTGGTGACGCGCCTGACGCCGCAGGGCCGTTTCGTCACCAACGATTCGCAGACGCTGATTCGCTGGCTGAAAGCAGGTTGCGGTATCGCCTATGTGCCGTTGATGTGGGTGATTGATGAGATCAGCGCGGGGGAGATCGATATTCTGTTCCCGCAATATCACTCGGAGCCGCGCCCGGTCTATGCGCTCTATACTGAGAAAGACAAGCTGCCGCTGAAAGTGCAGGTGTGCATTGATTATCTGACCGAGTATTTCAGGCAGGTAGCGCAGCAGTATCAGCAGCATCGGAAAGGTTGAGGGCAGATGTTCAG
>NZ_DAMBSA010000484.1:0-3145 GCF_032054795.1 Pantoea sp. CTOTU49201 | reverse complement strand
TGCCCAAACCCTCGATGGTCATTCCGTCGGTGATTGGCTCTTTCTTCTGCATCATGTCGGCGATGCGCACGAACACTTCGCCTGCGGTCTGCGGATTCCAGATGTAGCCGCCTTTGATTGCGCCGCGCTGCACCAGCGAAGCGCCCTGACCAGGACTGAAAGCTCCAATCACGCAAACCTGATCCATCTTGTTACGGTTCATCACCGCACGACCGGCGCCAATCGGACCTTGTGAACCAAAGGCCATAATCCCTTTCAAATCCGGGTATTTGGACATCAGTTCGTTGGTCGTACGAATCGAGTCATCCAGCGATTCGCCGACGCCAAACTTGTCGGTGACCATCTGCATCTTCGGATAGTGTTCTTTCTGATAATTCAGCGCCGCATCGGTCCACTGTTGGTGCAATGGCACGGTCAGGCTGCCGACGTACATGGCGTACTTGCCCTCTTCATGCATGCATTTCGCCAGCGCTTTCATATGGTTGATGCCGTGCGTCGGCGCATCCACCAGTTCGAAGTCCCAGTTAGCGCCTTTCTGATCCGGCGATTCGTGGGTGATGACTTCAATGCCAGCATCACGGGCGCGCTTCAGCACCGGCTCCAGCACCTTCGGGTCATTCGGCACCACGCCAATGATGTCGACCTTCTGGGCAATCAAATCTTCGATAGCACGCACCTGCAGAGCCGGATCGGCCGCGGTTGGGCCAACCATCCATGCGTCAATGCCGCTTTTCGCCGCTTCACTCTTGATGCCCGCTTCCATGGCGTTGAACCACGGAATACCGCCAATTTTCACCACGATGCCCATGCGTAATTTGTCAGCAGCGTGCGCGCCGGAGGCGGCAAACAGGGCGAGCAGAGAACAGGCGATAAGATGTTTTTTCATAAAGACTCCGATTTAATTTTTTATTAGCTGCATAGAATGGCTGCGCTGGGAGCAATCAATAATATTGACGCCGTTCCACGCTAATTCTTGTTCCAGCTCTTTGTCTTTTAATTGGTCAGTAATGAGAAAGTCCACATCGCGATAATGACAAATACGTGCGAATGAGGGCCGCAGGAATTTACTTCCGTCCAGCAACAGATGTTTTCTTTCCGCTGCTAATAACATTTGCTGTTTTAAATGTGCGTTGTTTTCGTTACCTTCGCGTAAATAACCGTCATTGCCTAAACTGCTACAGGAAAAAAAGATCTTATTGATCTGAAATTCCCTGAGCGGTTGCTCGGCGACAACGCCGTGGAAATCTTCATAACGGTCAGAATATTCTCCCCCCAGACAGATAGTGCGGATGCTGCCGCGTGCCGCAAGGGTTTGCACAATCCTGATGGAATTGGTTAATACCGTTAATTCAATATCTGGCAGCTGTCGCGCTAAATACCAGCAAGTGGTGCTGCTATCGAGTAATATACAATCGCCGGGGCTAATGAAATCGAGTGCGCGTTTGGCAATAGCCATCTTGGCATCAACGTGTTCATTTATTCTCTGGCGGAAAGATAATTCATACTCGTTAACGCCTCTTGTATTCCCCTGAATGTTAGCGGCCTGTCGTTTTGCTGGTACCGCACCACCGTGACTGCGTTGTAACAGACCACGTTTCTCCAGCTGAGTTAAATCACGCCGAATGGTTTCTTGTGAAACCTGACATAACGTGACTAATTCAGCGACAATGACCCGACCATTTACATTTAATTCGTCAATAATTCGCTGCTGTCTTTCAATCGGCAACATAACTAACCTCCGATGGATATAAATTACTGGATAGCGCATTTGGAAAGTGTGGGCTGCGCACGAGTCCACAGTCACCAAAACGCCTTAGCTGATTAGAGTGATTTGGATCTGTCTTTAATGTAAATGAGATGTCTGGTTATCAAAATTACGTGATTCAATTCACATAAAAGCGCCTAATGCCGCGAAATCCGCGTTCTACGCGCGTTGCATAGCCGCAACATGGATTTAACCTAACATGACCGCTTGTGACCGTTTGTGTGTATTTGACCGTTTTGTGATGCGTCATCAAGAGTGCGACGAATCCGATTGAGCAGTAATCGGTCAAAACGGATGATGAGCTCTTGCACTATCCAATACCCGATTGCCACAAGGTGATGGCTTTTTCAGCGGTTGACCCCGCTTTTAGGGCCGGCTCACAGTTTAGGCCTGCTGACAGCGTTCCCGTTGCGCTATTATTTTCTTTCCAGGAATTTGGGGACCGATTTTTTTGATGTCGTATTGGATGAAGTTACTGCTTTTATTGCCCTTTCTTTTTGTCGCGTGCGTACAGGCTCAGCCACTGCAAAAGTCATTTTCTGACTGGCAACTGACCTGCAACAATGCGGCTTTTTGCGTGGCACGCAGTTTTCCCGGTGACAACGGCTTAGTGATGACGATCTCACGTCATGCTGGCGTCAACGATCGCCCCTTGTTGCGCATTGATTACGGTAGCGGCTACAGCGGTGAGCTGCCGGGCGGCCCGCTCAAGGATAATTTGCTGCTCGATCAACGCCGTCTGACGCCGGATCTCAAACACTGGACGGTGGAGCCGCACCATCTGGCTACCAGCAACGCTATCGCCATCGACGAGTTCCTGGCGCAGACGCTGGATGCGCAAAATCTGCAATTGACCTACAAAGCCAACGCCACCATTCCGCTCAGCGGCATGAAGGCAGCGTTATTGTTGATGGATGACGTGCAGGGGCGCGTCAACGGTGCCAGCGCCTGGGTGAAGCGTGGCGACCGCGTGCAGTGGGATGTGCCGCCGCCGCCCGCGTTGCCGGCGTTACCTGCGCCTTTACCGTCGCCGCCGCCGCTGACGCAGGAAGAGACCAGCGGTTTGATTGATTTTGGTACCTGGCGGGTGAATACCGATAACTGCTCGCTCGATCCACTGCGGCGTGAAGTGAGTGTTTCACCGTTAACCGACAGCAAAGCGCTGCTGCTGATCAGCTGTGAAACCGGTGCTTATAACGTTATCGATCTGGCATTTGAAGTGACGCGTGACGCGCCTTATGTGTCGCGTGGTTTGAGCTTAACGCTGCCGTTTACCCCAGCATCACGCAGCGATAATCAGCTGGAGTTGGTGAACGCGGAGTTCGATGCCAGCCATGGATTGCTTTACACCTTCAGTAAAGGACGTGGATTGGGTGATTG
>NZ_DAMBSA010000483.1:0-3158 GCF_032054795.1 Pantoea sp. CTOTU49201 | reverse complement strand
CGTCAACCGGCACGCATACCGGAACCTTGAGTATCACTAATGAACACGGTGATATCACCACGGTTCACAGCGTGGATAATACGTCGGTTGCGGGAGACTTTGGTGTGCTGAGTATTGCGGCCAACGGTAGCTACACCTACTCACTGAATGCGGGCGTGGATGGACAATCCATTACCCATAAAGAGGTGTTCAGTTACACCCTGGCGGCGAGCGATGGCACCATCACCACGCAGTCGTTCACCATCGAGCTGCATCCAACCATCACAGGAACCACGGGGGCTGACACGCTGACCGGCGGTGCCTACGACGACACCATCACCAGCGGTGCCGGCGCAGATACCCTGGTTTATCACTTACTGGCGAGCGCGGATGCCACCGGCGGTAACGGTCACGATACCTGGACCGACTTCAATGTTGCGCAAGGCGACAAAATTGACGTCAGTAACTTGCTTATCGGCTGGAATGATTCCACAAGTAATATTAATGATTTCGTGAAAGTGGACCATACTTCAGATGGCAATACGGTGCTCTCAATAGACCGTGATGGTACCGGTACGGGTTACAGCAGTACTCAACTGATTACGCTGGAAGGCGTGAACGTTTCACTGGAGGAACTGCTGCAACAACCGCACCAAAACCACACGGCTTAATGGCTTTGTGATGCAGGGATGCAGTTAGGGCACAGGGATGTGCCCCTTTCTCATTATTGACTGGTGGACTATCGATGGAACTGATGCACTCAGGCGCAACTTTTCGCCGTTCGTTTAAGCTCAGCGTTCTCTGTGCGGGCATGGCTTTACTTTACAGTTCTCAACTTTTAGCGGCCAGTGACGCGTTAACCCGCGCGGGGCAAATTACCTCCGCAGGTTTAGCGCAACAGCAAGAATTGCCTTCATTAACCGGTGAGGTGGCGGAACCCGCCCTCGCTAATGTCCCCGATTTTCTGACCATCAACCAGGCGGTGCAGCGCGCCATTCAGTGGCATCCCGATATCGCTCAGGCGGTAGGGAAAATGCTGGAGCAGGCCAATCAGGTTGATGTGGCGAAAGCCAAATACTATCCGCAAATCAGCGCGGGCATGAACAACGGCTACAGCAACGCTTACAGCGAAAAGGGCTTCAGCCCGTCGTTTGTGCTGTCGGTTTCGCAGATGCTGTATGACTTTGGCAAGGTCAGCAGTTCGGTGCGTTCCGCCGAAGCGGGCGTGGCGCAGGAGCAGGCCAACGTGCTGGTGAGTATTGATACCGTGGCACACGATACCGCCGCAGCGCTGGTGGAAGTGCAGGGTTATCAGCAACTGGTGATCATTGCGCAACAGCAGCTTACGGCGCTGAGTAAGATTGGCGATCTGGCGCGCCAGCGTAATGAAGAGGGCGCGGCGTCGCTTTCGGATGCCACGCAAACCGATGCGCGTATCGAAGGTGCGCGTACTACCTTAACGCAGTATCAAGCCAACCTTGATCGCTGGCGTGCCACGCTGGCGACCTATCTTGGCTGGCCGCTGGTGAAAAAAGTCAGCGACGATTTCCCCACCAAACTCACGCAATCCTGTCAGGTGGCGAAAGCCGATGACAAGCTCAATCCGTCGGTGCTGGCCGCCTGGGCGCAGGCTAATCAGGCGCAGGCCAAACTCGATAATGCCAACGCGCAAAACATGCCAACCATCTCGCTGGAACCGCAGGTGACGCATTATCTCAACAATCACTACTCCGGCAGCGAAACGCTGGATCGCACGCAATATTCAGCGTTTGTGAAAGTGGAAATGCCGCTCTATCAGGGCGGTGGCATCACCGCCAGCCGAGACGCAGCAGCCAATGCGCTGCAGGCCGCCAATGCCGCTGTTAACTCGGCGCGGCTTAAAGCGCGTCAGCAGCTGAGCGAGTCGCAAAACGAATCGCAAAGCCTGTCGCTCAGCCTGGCGATCATGGGACGGCAACAGGCACTGGGCGAGAAAACTCAGTCGCTCTATCAGGATCAGTATCTGCAACTTGGCACGCGTCCGCTGCTGGATGTGCTCAACGCCGAGCAGGAAGTGTTCCAGACCCGTTTTACACTCCAGCAAACCATCAGCCAGTTGCGCTCACTGCAGCTTGATTGCCTCTACAGCACCGGGCATATGCGGTCGGCGTTTGCCTTGAATAATCAGCGGATCCAGTCCGTGGAGATCCAGCCATGACGCAATTACAGATTCCCGACGCGCCCGATAGCGCGTCAGGGGGAAACGTGCCCTTACACGGATGGGCCACCGCAATCATCCTGATTGCCACCCATTATCGCTTGCCCTGTTCGCCGGGCATGATCATGGCCGCTGCCGAATGGCAGGGCAAACAGTCGCGCGATAAAGCATTGCGCCATCTGGCGCGTCAGGCCGGTTTATCGTTGCAGCTGTATGAAGAGAATAAGTGGGAGATCACCAGCTGGCGCTTGCCGCTGGCGATCGAACTGGCCGACGGTCAGGTTGGCGTTATCACCCAGTTTGATGGCGATGATGAAGTGCGGGTGCATTTCGCTGGAGATGAACAGCCAGCGCCGATTGCGCTGGAAACCTTGCTGCCGGAAATCCGTTTTGCCGCCGCGCTGCGTCCGGTTACTGCGGCCAAAGACAGCCGCGTCGATCGCTATCTCGCCACGGTGAAACCGGATTGGCTGCGCCGTCTGGTGCTGCACGATCTGCGGCCTTATGGCTACGTGATGCTCGGATCCTTCCTGATCAACCTGCTGGCGCTGGTCGGCATTATCTTCTCGATGCAGGTGTACGATCGGGTGATTCCGGCGCAGTCCTATCCCACGCTGTACGTGCTGTATATCGGCGTGATCATCTCGGTGGTGTTCACTTACATCCTGCGCGTCGGGCGCGATCACGTGACCGATCTGCTGGGCAAGCGCGCCGATATGCGCGTCTCCGATCGGGTATTTGGTCACGCGCTGCGGCTGCGAAACAGCGCGGTGCCGCGTTCGACCGGCACCTTTATCTCGCAGTTGCGCGAGCTAGAGGCGATCCGCGAAATGGTCACCTCGACCACGGTAACGGCGATTGTCGATATGCCGTTCTTCCTGCTATTCCTGCTGGTGATGGCGATTATCGCGCCGCAGCTGGCGTGGATTGCACCGGTGGCAGTGCTGCTGATGATCTTGCCGGGGGTGCTGAGCCAGAAAAA
>NZ_DAMBSA010000482.1:0-3158 GCF_032054795.1 Pantoea sp. CTOTU49201 | reverse complement strand
CGTCTTTGGCCGTAAAGCCAGCGGCGGCAAAATCGAGATGCTGGTTGAGCGCATGCTGGATGACAAACGCGTGCTGGCGCACGTGCGCGCTTCTAAAGCTCCTAAGCCAGGCGCAGAATTGCTGCTGGGCGATGATGAAAGCGTCAAAGCCACGATGGTGGCGCGTCATGACACGCTGTTTGAGATCGCCTTCGAAGACGATCGCGCGGTGCTGGATATTCTCAACAGCGTCGGCCATATGCCGCTGCCGCCGTATATCGATCGTCCGGACGAAGATGCTGACCGTGAGCTGTACCAAACCGTGTACGGCGTGCGTCCCGGCGCCGTCGCCGCGCCGACCGCCGGTTTGCACTTTGACGAGCCGCTGCTGGAGGCGCTGAAAGCCAAAGGCGTTGAGATGGCGTTTGTCACGCTGCACGTCGGTGCGGGGACTTTTCAGCCGGTGCGCGTGGAAACCATCGAAGATCACATCATGCACGCCGAATACGCGGAAGTGCCGCAGGATGTGGTGGATGCGGTGCTGGCGTGTAAAGCGCGCGGCAACAAAGTGGTTGCCGTGGGCACCACCTCAGTACGATCGCTGGAGAGCGCCGCGAAGGCCAGCCAGGACGCGCTGATTGCGCCGTTCTTCGACGACACGCAGATTTTCATCTATCCCGGCTATCACTATCAGGTAATTGATGCGCTGATCACCAACTTCCACCTGCCGGAATCGACCCTGATTATGCTGGTTTCGGCCTTTGCCGGTTATCAGCACACCATGGCGGCTTATCACAGCGCGGTGGCAGAGCAGTACCGTTTCTTTAGCTACGGGGATGCGATGTACATCACCCGTAATCCACAAGCGCCTGACGAAAGCGTCGGCGCGTAATTGAATCAGACTGTTTCTCTGATTAGAGGTTAATGTGAAATTTGAATTAGATACCACCGACGGGCGCGCGCGCCGTGGCCGTCTGGTCTTTGATCGTGGCGTTGTTGAAACCCCGGCATTTATGCCCGTGGGCACCTACGGCACGGTGAAAGGCATGACGCCGGAAGAAGTAAAAGAGACCGGCGCGCAGATCCTGCTCGGCAACACCTTCCACCTGTGGCTGCGCCCAGGTCAGGAGATCATGAAGCTGCACGGCGACCTGCACGATTTCATGAACTGGCAAGGGCCGATCCTCACCGATTCCGGCGGCTTCCAGGTATTCAGCCTCGGTGATATCCGCAAGATCACCGAAGCGGGCGTGCACTTCCGTAACCCGATCAACGGCGACCCGATTTTCCTCGATCCGGAAAAGTCGATGGAGATCCAGTTCGATCTCGGCTCTGACGTGGTCATGATCTTCGACGAATGTACGCCATATCCGGCGGATTGGGATTACGCCAAACGTTCGATGGAGATGTCATTACGCTGGGCCCAGCGCAGCCGTGACCGCTTCGATTCGCTCGGCAATAAAAATGCATTATTCGGCATTATTCAGGGCGGTGTTTACGAAGATTTACGAGATGTCTCGGTTAAAGGTCTGGTAGAGATTGGCTTTGATGGGTACGCTGTGGGCGGCCTGGCGGTGGGTGAACCTAAAGAGGACATGCACCGAATCCTGGAGCACGTCTGTCCGCAAATTCCGCAAGACAAACCGCGTTATTTGATGGGCGTCGGCAAGCCAGAAGATCTGGTGGAAGGCGTTCGCCGCGGTATCGATATGTTTGACTGCGTTATGCCAACGCGCAATGCGCGTAATGGTCATCTGTTTGTTACGGATGGCGTGGTGAAAATTCGTAATGCCCGGTATAAAGATGACACCGCAACGCTGGATGCAGAGTGTGATTGTTACACCTGTCGCAATTATAGCCGCGCCTACTTGCATCATCTTGATCGCTGTAACGAAATACTGGGCGCACGCCTGAATACGATTCACAATCTGCGCTATTACCAGCGTTTGATGGCCGGTTTACGTAAGGCTATCGAAGAGGGTAAATTAGAGCACTTTGTTAGCGAGTTCTACCAACGGACGGGGAAGGCGGTTCCTCCGCTGAACGTCTGATAATTCATCAATGAGGGAAATTTAATGAGCTTTTTCATTTCTGACGCCGTAGCCGCAGCAGGCGCACCGTCTCAGGGAAGTCCGTATTCTCTGGTGATCATGCTGGTGGTATTTGGTCTGATCTTCTACTTCATGATTCTGCGTCCGCAGCAGAAGCGTACTAAAGATCACAAGAAGCTGATGGATTCCATCTCTAAAGGTGATGAAGTGCTGACCAGCGGTGGTTTAGTTGGCCGTGTGACCAAAGTGGCAGAAACTGGCTATGTTTCTATTGCCCTGAACGACACCACTGAAGTAGTTGTTAAACGTGATTTCGTGGCCGCCGTTCTGCCGAAAGGTACTTTGAAGGCGCTGTAATTTTTTCTTCCCGAAGGGAACTGCCGTGTTAAACCGTTATCCTTTGTGGAAGTACATCATGCTGGTCGTCGTGATTCTCGTCGGCCTGCTCTATGCGCTTCCTAACCTTTATGGTGAGGATCCGGCCGTTCAGATCACTGGTGCGCGCGGTGGCGCCGCCAGTGAGCAAACGTTGGATCAGATCCAGACCGTATTAAAACAAGACAATATCGAGAGCAAGTCCCTCGCTCTGGAAAATGGTGCCATTCTGGCCCGCTTTGCAACGCAGGATGTGCAGCTGCGCGCGCGTGATGCTATCACCACCGCGCTGGGCGAAGACTACATTGTGGCACTCAACCTCGCGCCGGCAACCCCTCGCTGGCTGAGCATGCTGGCCGCGGAACCGATGAAACTCGGTCTTGATCTGCGCGGCGGCGTTCACTTCCTGATGGAAGTGGATATGGATACGGCTCTGGGCAAACTGCAAGAGCAGAACGCCGACAGCCTGCGCAGCGATCTGCGCGACAAAAGCATTCCGTATACCACCGTTAATAAAATCGCGAACTATGGCGTAGAAGTGCGTTTCCGTGACGGCGCCAGCCGTGACGCGGCAATCAGCTACTTGTCTACTCGCCACCGCGATCTGGTGATCTCAAGCCAGGGCAGCGATTCGCTGCGTGCGGTGATGAGTGATGCGCGCCTGAGCGAAGCGCGTGAATATGCGGTGCAGCAAAACATCACCATTCTGCGTAACCGTGTGAACCAGCTCGGCGTTGCCGAACCGCTGGTGCA
>NZ_DAMBSA010000481.1:0-3165 GCF_032054795.1 Pantoea sp. CTOTU49201 | reverse complement strand
TGTAAGCCAGCGCGGTGCAGATAAACCCAATCGCCAGAATGCTGGCCCAGACTTCTGGAATTTGCCAACTCGCCGCTGGCGTTTGCGGCGCGCTAAAGGCAAAGATCGGCAGCAAAAATACCGACGCGCCTAGTTGGCTACCAAAGGCGACTTTGGTGGCATCGAGACCGCCGCGTGCACCGATCCAGCGCTTGGTCAGGAAACCGGCAAAACCATAACAGGCGGTGGCGATCAAACAGGCTAAGATCCCGCCAATTAAAGTGCTGCTAAGATGCGCTTCTCCGGTGGTGCTGATGACAATGATGCCGCTAAATCCGGCGATCATGCCGAGAACTTTATTAACTGTTAGCTTTTCGTCGAAGAAGGCCGCGCCAATAATCACGCCCATCAACGGAGTGGTGGCGTTGAGAATCGCTGAATAACCCGCCGGCAACACGCGTGCCGCGAGGCAGTACATCAGAAATGGAATTGCCGAGTTGATGACGCCCAGCAACATCGCCCAGCCCAATTTACCGTCGAAGCGGCGCGGAATGCGCATCACCGCCATGATAATCAGTAAACCCAACATGCCGCAGAATACGCGTAAAAATGCGGTATTCACCGCGCCCAGCGCCGGTACCGCAATGCGCATAAACAGAAAACTGGCACCCCAAATCGCGGCCAAAATCAGCAGCCGCAACAAATCCGATGTTCGCATAGGTTTCACAATTGTTAAGAAAGAGTCGCGCACAGAATAGCAAACAACCAACTCCGTAGGGTCGCCATTAATGGCGACCGATGCCGCTTTGCAGAAAATTTTTCTTATGTTGTGATCATCATGTAGTATTTAGGAATTGATCATTTCCTAAATATGCGGAGAGCGAAAATGTCAGCAGCTGTTATCAAGCACGCGCCGGGATGGACGCAGCCATTCAACGAGTTAGACGGATTTTCCCATTATTACGCCACGGTGGACGGCGTGCGATTGCACTACGTCAGCGGCGGCAACGCCAACGGAGAAACATTACTTTTACTGGCGGGATTTCCGCAAAGCTGGTTTGCCTGGCGGCAGGTGATGTCGCTGCTGAGCGATCGCTATTTCATCATCGCGCCAGATTTACCCGGCCAGGGCGACTCGGACAAACCGCTCAGCGGCTACGACACCACATCGCTGGCGCAGAAAGTGCAGGGCTTGATGCAGCAATTAGGCCACACAAGCTATTATCTCGCTGCGCATGATGTCGGCGCGTGGGTTGCCTGGCCGTATGCCACGTTGTTTAGCGATCAGGTGAAAAAGCTGGCGCTGCTCGATGCTGGCATTCCGGGTGTGACCTTGCCAGAATTGCTGCCCGCCACGCCGGATAAAGCGTGGAAAACCTGGCACTTCGCGTTTCATCTGTTGCCCGATCTTCCGGAAGCATTAATAGAAGGGCGTGAAGCAATCTACCTCGAATGGTTTCTGAAACGCAAAGCGGCCAGCCCGATGGTATTTGGCGATGAAGACATGGCGGAATACACCCGTTTATTACAGCAGAAGGGCGCAATACGCGCCGGAATGGCCACTTATCGTGAAGTGACGGTTTCGGCGGCTCAGAACCGAACGTTGCTTCATGAACGCGGCAAATTAGCTTTGCCGTTGCTGGCGATCAGCGCCGATCAGGGTTCGATTCCGGATATGGCGTTGCCATTACGTGAATTCGCGGCAGATGTGACGGGAATTAAAATAGCGCACTGCGGCCACTTCGTCCCGGATGAGCAACCGCAGGCGCTGGCAGATGCGCTGCGTGAGTTTTTTAATTAAGCGTAGGGTCGCCATTTATGGCGACCAAAAAACCCATCCATCAAAACGACATCGTCACACCGGCATAATATGCTCGGCCCGGTTCGTTATAGGTCGATGCCCCCGAATTCTCACGGTAAATGCGCTTATCAAACAGATTGTTGATACCAGCATTGGCACGTAGGTTTTTGCTGATGTCGTAATTGACGTTCAAACCAAATACCGAATACGGGCTGATTTCCTGCGTTGTCATGTTCGAGGTATCGATATTGGTCTCTGCATTCTGACGCGGTTTCTGGCGGCCATATTGCGTCCAGTTGATGTTAGCGCTGAGATCCTGCGTTGCCTGCCACTCCAGCTGCGAGTTGATGGTGAATTCCGGGATCACTGACAGCGGATTGCCGGTTTCCTTACTCTCGGAGCGGAACATATAGGTGGCGTTGGATCGCCATTCCAGCGTATCGGCAATTAAAGGAATGGTCAGATTACCTTCCAGTCCTTCGACAATCGCTTTGCCGCCGTTTTCCCAGCGCAATACGTTATAAACCGGGCGCGTGCTGGAATAAACCGGCTCGGTGCCTGACACAATTTTGTTCTTGTAGTCATTGCGGAACCAGGTAATGCCCGCGACGTAGCCTTCGTTGCTGAATTCCAGACCAATCTCTTTGTTGACGCTGGTTTCGGCATCGAGATCGTCGTTACCCAGCAGATAACATTGGCTGAGGCCAATCGGGCAGCCGTTGCCACGCGTGGAGAGCAGATAACCCGGCGTTGACTGATACAGGTTAGGCGCTTTAAACACCCGCGCAATACCGGCTTTTAAGGTGAAGTAGTCGCCTAACCCTTGTGAAACGTTCAGGCTTGGGCTCCAGTTCGCGCCAAACTGATCGTGATAATCAAAACGCAGGCCTGGAATCACTTCGGTGGTATCAGTGGCAGCAATGTTGTCTTCGAAGAACAGAGAACTGATGGTGGCGCTGTTTTTGCTGCTGCGCTGCGACGGATCGCCAGAGCTGCCTGGCAGATTGACGCCACTCGCGTTGGACGCCAGCATTGATGCCGGATCGTTCAGCTCGTCGCGGTTCCACTCCGCGCCCAGCGTCACGGTTTGATCAACCAGCAGCTGCAGCGGGAAGTTGATCTCTCCGCCCGCGCGATAGCTTTCCAAACGGCTTGTGGCGTACGTATCGCTGTTGATCATCCCTTCGGTACGACCAGCGGTACCTTCCTGCAGGCGCGTATTATTGGTTTTCTCGTAGTTAAAGTTGAGCTTCGAGGTTCCCCAATCCCAGATACCGTTGTGCGCGATGCCGTAGCTCTGACGATACATGCGGTTAGTTTCATCGCCGTACAGCGATTCCACTAAACCGTCGGTACTGGCGTTGCTGTTGCTGTTTTGCGTATCA
>NZ_DAMBSA010000480.1:0-3166 GCF_032054795.1 Pantoea sp. CTOTU49201 | reverse complement strand
CTGATCGAAGCCACGCAGTTCTCAATGGCGCATCAGGATGTGCGTTATTACCTCAACGGTATGCTGTTCGAAACCGAAGGCGAAGAGTTGCGTACCGTCGCCACCGATGGTCACCGCCTTGCGGTGTGCTCAATGCCGATTGGTCAGGCGCTGCCGAACCATTCGGTGATCGTGCCGCGTAAAGGTGTGATTGAGCTGATGCGCTTGCTCGATGGTGGTGAAACGCCGCTGCAAGTGCAAATTGGTAGCAGCAATATCCGCGCACATGTGGGCGACTTCATCTTTACGTCGAAGCTGGTTGATGGCCGTTTCCCGGATTATCGCCGCGTATTGCCGAAGAACCCCGATAAAGCGCTGGAAGCTGGCTGTGATATTTTGAAGCAGGCGTTTGCGCGTGCGGCAATTCTCTCGAATGAGAAGTTCCGCGGCGTTCGCATCTATATCACTGAAAATCAGCTCAAGATAACGGCGAATAACCCGGAGCAGGAAGAAGCGGAAGAGATGCTGGATGTCTCTTACAACGGCACCGATCTGGAGATCGGATTCAACGTCAGCTATGTGCTGGATGTGTTGAATGCGCTGAAGTGCGAGAACGTACGTTTGCTGCTGACCGATGGCGTATCGAGTGTGCAGATTGAAGATGTTGCCAGTCCGGCTGCAGCCTACGTCGTCATGCCAATGCGTTTATAAATATCGGCCTGGCTTACTTGCCATTCTGGTCCCGGGCAGTGCTCGCCCTTGGTCACATACTTCAGTATGCTCCCAAGTTCTGTGCGCTGGCCGTAACCAGACTGGCTGCGCCGCCGACGGCCTGGCTCTCAAATGTTAGGTAAAATCCCCCTCTCGCTGGATTCGTTATGGCTTTAACCCGCCTCCTGATTAAAGATTTTCGCAACATCGAGCAGGCCGATCTGGCTTTGGCGCCGGGCTTTAATTTCCTTGTCGGCGCCAACGGCAGCGGCAAAACCAGCGTGCTGGAGGCGATTTACACGCTGGGGCACGGTCGCGCGTTTCGCAGTTTGCAAGCTGGCCGCGTGATTCGTCACGATCAGGACGCCTTTGTGCTGCACGGTCGCATTGAAGGCAGCGAACGAGAATTGTCGGTTGGTTTGACCAAGAATCGTGCTGGCGACAGCAAAGTGCGTATTGATGGCAGCGATGGTCACAAAGTGGCGGAGCTGGCGCAGTTGCTGCCGATGCAGCTGATTACGCCGGAAGGCTTTACCCTGCTGAATGGCGGCCCAAAATACCGTCGTGCCTATATCGATTGGGGCTGTTTTCACGCCTCGCCCGGATTTTTCCATGCCTGGAGCAATTTGCGTCGTCTGCTAAAACAGCGTAATGCGGCGCTGCGTCAGGTATCGCGCTACAGCCAGATTCGTCCGTGGGATCAGGAACTGGTGCCGCTGGCCGAGCAGATCAGCCAATGGCGCGCCGAATACAGCGCGGCGATTTCCCGCGAGATCATCGCCACCTGCGGCCAGTTTTTACCGGAGTTTGAGTTGGCGTTCTCTTTCCAGCGCGGCTGGGATAAAGAGAGCGATTACGCCGAGCTGCTGGAACGCAATTTCGAGCGCGACCGCGCGCTCACCTACACCGCCAGCGGCCCACATAAAGCCGATTTTCGTATTCGTGCCGAGGGCACGCCGGTGGAAGATTTACTCTCACGCGGTCAATTAAAACTGCTGATGTGTGCGCTGCGCTTAGCGCAGGGCGAATATCTGACGCGCAGCAGCGGAAGACGCTGTTTGTATTTGATTGATGACTTTGCCTCAGAGCTGGATGACACCCGTCGTCGGCTGTTAGCTGAACGCCTAAAAGCCACGCAGGCTCAAGTATTTGTCAGCGCCATTGGTGTCGAGCATGTAATCGACATGAGTGATGAAAAGGGCAAGATGTTCCGCGTGGAACAGGGTAAAATAGTGGTTCAACCTGAAGATTAAATGAGCGAGAAACGTTGATGTCGAATTCTTATGACTCCTCAAGTATCAAAGTCCTGAAAGGGCTTGATGCGGTACGCAAACGCCCGGGCATGTACATCGGCGATACGGATGACGGCACCGGTCTGCATCACATGGTATTCGAAGTCGTGGATAACGCAATCGACGAAGCGCTCGCCGGTCACTGCAGTGACATTACCGTTACTATTCATGCAGATAACTCTGTCTCAGTGCAAGATGATGGCCGTGGTATTCCTACTGGCATTCACCCGGAAGAGGGCGTCTCTGCTGCTGAAGTGATCATGACCGTCCTGCACGCCGGCGGTAAATTTGATGATAACTCGTATAAAGTTTCCGGTGGTCTGCACGGCGTTGGCGTTTCAGTGGTAAACGCCCTGTCGCAGAAGCTGGAGCTGACCATTCGCCGTGAAGGCAAAGTGCATCAGCAGGTTTATCAGCACGGCGTGCCGCAGGCACCGCTGGCGGTATCGGGTGATACCGATGCAACCGGTACTCGCGTGCGCTTCTGGCCGAGCTACGAAACCTTCACCAACGTGATTGAGTTTGAGTACGAAATCCTGGCGAAACGCCTGCGTGAACTGTCGTTCCTGAACTCTGGCGTCTCAATTCGTCTGGAAGACAAACGCGACGGCAAGAACGATCACTTCCACTACGAAGGTGGTATCAAGGCGTTTGTTGAGTATCTCAACAAGAATAAAACCCCAATTCATCCAACGGTGTTCTATTTCTCGACTGAGAAAGATGGCATCGGCGTGGAAGTGGCGCTGCAGTGGAACGATGGTTTCCAGGAAAACATCTACTGCTTCACCAACAACATTCCACAGCGCGACGGCGGTACGCACCTGGCCGGCTTCCGTGCGGCGATGACGCGTACGCTGAATGCCTACATGGATAAAGAAGGCTACAGCAAAAAAGCCAAAGTCAGTGCGACCGGTGACGATGCGCGTGAAGGCCTGATTGCCGTGGTTTCCGTGAAAGTGCCGGATCCGAAATTCTCTTCTCAGACCAAAGATAAGCTGGTCTCTTCAGAGGTGAAATCGGCGGTTGAGCAGCAGATGAACGAACTGCTGGCGGAATACCTGCTGGAAAACCCGTCTGACGCAAAAATCGTGGTCGGCAAAATTATCGATGCGGCGCGTGCGCGTGAAGCTGCACGTCGTGCACGTGAAATGACTCGCCGTAAAGGCGCGCTGGATTTGGCCGGT
>NZ_DAMBSA010000479.1:0-3170 GCF_032054795.1 Pantoea sp. CTOTU49201 | reverse complement strand
CCTTCGATGTCTATAAAGAAGGCGTGTTAAGCCATGAATCTCCGGAACCTGGCGAAGTGGTGTGGCGGGATGATGCAGGCGTAACCTGTCGGCGCTGGAACTGGCGACAAGGCGTGCGCACGCGTCTCAGCATTGAGCAAGCGCAGATGTGGTTTGTGCTGGAACGTTTGCCGGCGATGCCGCTCGATGCACTGCAACAAGCGGGCGATATGCTGGAGCACGGTATTCTGCAGATGATGCCTGGCGCGACTGTCGAACGCCGTTTGCTTGGCAATATCAGTAGCTAACCGCTATGTTGTCACTCTCGCCCGCCCACCTTTAGGATTCGAAATGCACATCAACCTGCTGGCGCAACAACCTCAGTTATTGGATGCGGTGACGCAAATGCTGCATCGCGAATGGTCGGATTTCCCCAACTGGCGCGATGCGGCGGTGATTCAGCAACGCTTGCAGGCGCGCAATCACGCGGAGGCCAAAACACTGACGCTGGTTGCTACCACATCCGATGGCGAATTGATGGCGACCGCCAGCATTATTCATTACGAACTGGACGATATTGCTGAGCGCGAATTTTGGCTCGGCGAAGTGATTACTGCAGCTGAACATCGCGGTAAAGGGCTGGCGAGTGCTTTGGTGACACGCTTGATTACTGAAGCGCGTCTGCGTGGGATTGCCGCGTTGTGGCTGTATACGCCGGATCAACAAGCGCTCTATCGCCGCTTCGGCTGGCAGGATGTGGAGCAGCGCGTGATGGCTGATGAAGAAGTTACGGTGATGGTTCTTAAAATCGTTTAAGGAGAAACAGATGCTGATGCGTAAAAACTATCCGCAATTGGGTGAAGTCAAAGCGCCTTACGTGCATGCGGTAAAACATAATGAAACCTTGTATGTTTCTGGTCTTACCGCCTTTGGTACGCCAGCGCAGCAAGCCGATATCGCTACGCAAGCAGAAGCCATTTTCCAGCAGTTGCATACCATCGCGGCTGAGGAAAAGAGTTCGCTGGAAAAGTTGATTAAGGTGACGATTTTCATCACCTCATTTGATGAGATCAATGCCTTACGCGCCGTGCTGTTTAAGCATTATGGCGACCATTTGCCCGCCAGTTCGCTGGTACAAATCAGTCAACTTTTCTCGCCGGATTTGAAAATTGAGATCGAGGCGATTATCGCGCTGTAGCCAATGCTTTTAGCGCCGCCAATCCATCGCGTGCGATCCAGGTGCGCAGCGGCGCAAACAGCGGTTGCGGTAGATCTTCCGGTGCAAACCATTGCCAGCCGTGGCATTTTTCAGGCTCCATCAATTGCGGTTCGCCGATAGCATCCTGTGCCACCATCAGCAACGTGATGTAGTGCTTGTTGACCTCGGGAAACACATCGCTAACGAACGCGCCGTTTTGCAGTTCCCCAAGCTGTAAGCCGGTTTCTTCCAGCACTTCACGACGCGCACAGGCTTCCGGCGATTCGCCAAACTCCAGATGCCCGCCCGGCGCAGACCAGTCGCCCGCGCCGTGGCTGCCTTTGCGTTGTCCTAATAACAGCTTCCCGTCGCGGAAAATTAAAACGCCGATTCCCACTTGTGGTGACATTGTTGCTCCTTGTTTTGCCAGGTCGTCATAAATGACGACCCTACGATCCAATGGGTTGATAACCTTGCCATTCTGGGCGGAACGGTTCGCCATTGGCGTCTGGCGTAAGATGGATGTAGAGATCGCCCACCTTCTCCAGCAGCAAACAATCATCCACATCTTTGAGATTGTCTTTGTGTTGGTGATCTGCGCCGGGCAGCAAGTTCGCTAAGCCTTTGGCTTTGGCCTCTTTGACGTTCTCCGCCACAAACAGATCGAACGCATGCAGTTCCGCCAGCGTCGAAGGATGGTAAGCACCGGCATTGACAAAGAAAAGCTTTTTACTGCCTGTTGCCGGTTCTGCCGACAGCGAAATGCGATAACCATCGGCCCAGATCACGCGTGCATAGCCATCGACGTGGATTTTGTCGGCATCGCCAAACCAGGCCTCACGCAATTCAGGCCAGGCATCTTCAGGTCTTTCAGCGGCAACGAACTGGATGTCGTGCACTTCGATGTTGGATTTTCCGGCATTACCGCCAACGTAAAAGATGAACAGGTTCACGTAGTCATTTCCTTTTGTTGAACAAAGAAGAGTGTGCGGAGCGTTATAAAACAACATACATAACGAGACAACCTTTTCATGCCGCAACAATGCCTTTTATCTCTGGGGTTTAAACCGCAGCGCCATCACCATCAGCAGCACAATGCCCACGCTCATCATTACCCACGCGCTATCCAGCGAAGCGGCGCGGTCACGCACGATGCCAGCGATCAGCGGCATTAACGCCGCCAGCAAGTAGCCGCCGCCCTGTACGAAGGAGAGCAATGCGCCCGCTTCTTCCGGCGTAGTTGCGTGATCGAGCGTGACGATCAGCGAAAGGGGAAACAGCGCGCCGATGCCCAATCCCAATAGCAAAGTAGGCAGCCATGCCTGCGCGCCACCCAGCGTTAGCAAACTGATCAAACCCAGCAGAATCAGGGTTAATACCACCAGCAACGGACGGCGACGATCGCGGAAGCGATGGATTAGCGCCGACAGCACAAATCCCGCAGCCACTTCCGTTAGCGTCAGCGCGCCCAGCACGTAGCCGCTCTGCTCCGGTTGCCAGCCGTGCTGCATGTAAAACGGCGGCAGCCACGCCAGCACTAAAGTGTACGCGCCGGTGCCAATACCGAAGAAGATCATTAACAGCCAGGCACGTGTCGAGCGATTGGCGCGTGGAGGTTGATTGCTGTGTATCGGCGCGATACCACGTGAAACCGTCAGCCACAATAACAGCGCGATGATTGCCGGCACGACCGGAATCGCCAGCGTTAACGCTAAACCGTGCGCATTGGCCAACGGAGCGGCGCTGGCGGCGGCAATTGCTGCGCCCGCCATAATCCCGGTGGTGAACAACGCCATTAGCGTGCCCGCTTTCGTACCGAAGTGACGTTTGATCTGCGCTGGCATCAAGGCCTGAATTAAACCTATTCCACTGCCCGCCACCAATGCACTAATAATTAACATGGTGGCGGATTGGTCGAATCCACGCGCGATGCTCGCCAGCGCCAGCAACACCAATCCAACAGCTATACCGCGCACTTCGCCAAGTCGACGCA
>NZ_DAMBSA010000478.1:0-3180 GCF_032054795.1 Pantoea sp. CTOTU49201 | reverse complement strand
TTAACCAGGTCTGGACGCTGCTGCATACGCCATGCATTACCGTACCGGCCACGCGCGGCCCGAAAGGATTGCCGGTAGGCATTCAGCTGGTTGGCCGCATTGGCGACGATGCGCGTCTGCTGCACGGCGCGGCGTGGGTTGAGGATCATTTAGCGGTTAATCAGGATTTCACAGGAGTGATATGAAACTCACCGCGTCAGCTGTTTCGCCATCGCGCAGTAATCAATTGATTCAGTGGGGCGGGCTATTTGTGCTGGCTACAGCCATCTCTCAGTTGCTGACGCTGATCAACTTCCCGGCGGCGGCGCTGCTAGGTTCCATGTTGGCCGGCGTATGCTTTGCCGTCAGCGGTAATGAGCGCCGATTGTGGCGACCGGTCTTTCTGCTGGCACAAGGTGTGGCCGGTTGCCTGATCGCTACCAATCTGACGCCGGTGATTTTGCTTTCGGTCATCGGCAACTGGCCGATTTTATTGCTGTCGGTGTCGGCCACGCTGTTGTTCTCATTCTCCATCAGCTGGGCGATCCGCTATTTCGGCAAAGTCTCGGCAGAAACGGCGATCTGGGCGGCGATGCCGGGTATGTCGAGCGCCATGGTGATTATCGCCTATGAACGTAACGCTGACGGGCGCGTGGTGGCGCTTGTGCAATATATCCGGCTCGCATCTGTGGTGCTGGCGGTCACACTGGTTTCTCACCTGTTTGCGACGCCTGCCACAGTAATCACCAGCGCCAGCTTGTTTAGCTTCACGCCGATTACCCTTAGCGCGTTATGCAGCACACTGGCCATTGCCGCACTGGGGGCGCTGGCGACGCGCTACATCAGTTTTTTACCGGCGGCGGCGATGATGGTACCGCTGATCATCGGCGCGCTACTGAGTGCCAGTGATATCTACCATATGACACTGCCTGGCTGGGTACTGAATCTTGCGTTTGCTGCCATCGGGCTGGAAGTGGGGCTCAAGTTTACGCGCGAAATCTTGCTGCGTCTGATTCGTTTAATTCCGCTGGCGCTGTTGGCTTCGCTGGCACTGATTGCCCTCAGCGCACTGTTTTCACTGCTGCTTAGCTATCTGATGAACGTCGATCTGCTGACGGCCTTTCTGGCTACCGTGCCAGGCAGCATCGACTCCGTGGCGATAGTGGCGATTGCCAGCCACGTTGATGTGACCTTTGTACTGGCGTTACAAACCGTACGCATGTTTGTGGTGGTATTGGGCGCGCCTTTTTTTGTGCGGCAATTGCGCCGTTTACCCGGCTGGGAACGAGAGGAACTGAGATGACAACCATTGAAATACCTTTGGAAGAGCAGTTTAAGAGCGCAATGCGTCAATTAGCCACGGCGGTAAACATCATTACCACCGGTGCAGGAGAAGGGCGACGGGGCTTGACTGCCTCGGCGGTGTGCAGCCTGACGGTGACGCCACCAATGGTGCTGATCTGCGTTAACCATTTTGGCGAAGCGCATCGCGCCATGCTGGAGAACGGCACCTTTTGCGTCAACGTGTTAACAGCTGACCAGCGTTTTCTGGCGGATATCTTTGCCGGCCAGGCGGGCGTGCCACCCAACGAGCGCTTTCATCATGCTGACTGGAGCGAACTCGCCAGCGGCGCACCGGCGCTGGATAACGCTCTGGTCAATCTTGACTGCCGCATCGCGGAACGCGTGCAGACCTCCACCCACAGCGTGTTTTTTGGTGCGGTGGAGGCGATTCGCTTCGGCCACGCGCATCCACCGTTACTGCATTTCGATCGTCAATATTTCTCCCTGGCGGCGCCTGGCATCGCCTGAATCTCATTTTTGCGAGGAGCATAAGATGGCTGTAAGTGATAGCGACTTAGTTAAAGGTTGGCAGCAGGTTTTGAGCATGTGTCAATTAAAGGCGGGCGAGCAGGTCACCATTCTCACCAGCACCGATTCGCATCCGCAGGTGGTGAATACCTGTGAAATCGCCTGTGGTTTGCTGGGTGGCATTGTTACGCGTCTGGTGCTGCCACCGATGAACGGCGAAAAAGCGCTGAGCCCGGATAAGTCAGGTTACGTGGGTAAAACCGCGCTGGAAACCAACACCGTGGCGCTGAATGCTCTGAAAAGTAGCGATCTGATTATCGATACCATGCTGCTGTTGTTTTCGCCTGAGCAGGAAGAGATCCTCAAAGCCAATACGCGCATGCTGCTGGCGGTGGAACCGCCGGAAATCCTGTTGCGCTTGCTGCCGACCATGGCAGATAAACAGCGAGCACTGGCGGCGACCAGACGGCTGCAGCAGGCGAAAGCCATGACGGTTACCTCGGCGGCGGGCACCCAGTTTAGCTGCGCAATCGGTGATTATCCGGTGCTGACGCAATATGGCTTTTCCGATGAGCCAGGCAAGTGGGATCACTGGCCAAGCTGCTTCATCGCCCGTTGGCCGAATGAGGGCAGCGCTAACGGTAAAATCGTGATTGATAGCGGTGATATCTTGCTGCCGTTCAAGCGCTATGTGCGTGACCCGGTCACCTTGGTTATTGAGGAGGGATATATTCGCAGTATCGAGGGCGGCTTTGACGCGGAGTTTATGCGTAACTTTATGGATTCCTTCAACGATCCGGAAGCTTACGCCATGGCGCATGTTGGCTGGGGATTAATGACGCGCGCCCACTGGAGCACCTTAGGTCTGTACGATCGTCAATCCACTATCGGCATGGATGCGCGTGCCTTCGCCGGTAACTTCCTGTTCTCCAGCGGACCCAATACCGAAGCGGGTGGCTCGCGTGATACGCCGTGCCATCTCGATATCCCACTGCGAAACTGTTCGCTGTCGCTGGATGGTGAACCGATGACCATCGACGGCAAAGTGATCGCCGAAGATCAGCGTTAAGCACGTCACCAGGTGCGCATTCCTGCGCACCTCACCGTAAATAAAATCTTCTGCCGAATAGTGCCATTAGCAAATAAGAATTTTTACCTTCCGCCTTAGCGTAAAACACCTTAAATTCACGCCGACGAGCAGTGCCAGTCACAACAGATTGGGTATTTTAACAACAATCAAATAAACATTTTTGCATGCCATCTATTCATGGCAGTGAGGCTTTGTATGCTTTTAAAACGCAGCTGTAATATCGCTATTGTCGTGCTGGTTATGTTTTCTGTTACCGCTTGTGGCATGTCTCATCGTGGCAGAAATACCGCGATTGGTGC
>NZ_DAMBSA010000477.1:0-3196 GCF_032054795.1 Pantoea sp. CTOTU49201 | reverse complement strand
CACATAACGATGATAAGGGCTGAGGCGGGCACTTAAGCGCTGCCACGGCGACACGATGCGCGCGCGCTGCTCCAGCCAAACGCGATGCACGCCATCACCGGCACGAAAGATATCGCAACCGGCGATGCGTTCGTGGCTCTGCACAATATCGAACTTCTCGCGTTCCCAACATTCACGTGCTGCACGCGCAAAACCGCGCTCGCGCGAGATGCGACCAAATTTCGCCGGATTACAAATGTGCAGATGCCAGGCCGGATTCGGCGTGCCGTGCCAGCTGCGGGTGATGATATTGAGATCGAGCTGCTCGCTATCCAGCGCTTCCAGCGCGCGCGAGATAAAACGTTCGGCACCGCCGTCTGGGCGGTATTTCTGCCGGACGATCGCCAGGCGTAACTTACTCATGCAAAAAACTCCGGGCGGCAGCCACCACATCCTCAACGGGAATGGCAGAAAGATAGCGCTGTTGCGTGTTGGTATCGATGGCGTCTGGCGAGGGCAGCGGACCATAATCACCGGCCCAGATTACGCGGTTGTGATCGCCCCACGGACGCCAGTGTTGCAGCTTGGTGGGGCCAAACAGCGCCAAACAAGGCGTTTCCAGCGCGGCGGCCATATGCATCGGCGCAGAGTCCACACCGATAAACAGCTGCGCCGCATCGATCAGCGCCGCCAGCTGCGGCAAGGATAATTGACCGGCCAGCGACACCACGTTATGGCTATGGCACAGCGACTGAATATTGGCGATCATCGCCATTTCTTTCTGGTCCGGCGCCGCAGTCAGTACCACGGTGCGGCCTTCAGCGACCAGCGCATCGATCAGCTGTGCAACTTTTTCATCTTCCCAGCATTTGAACAGCCAGCGTGAAGTGGGTTGCACCACAACAAATGGCATTTTCACCGCGTGCTGCGCGAGCACATCCTGCACTTTCTGTTGATCGGCTGCGCTGAAATGCATTGAGGCTTTTGCGCCTGCGGCGGTTATGCCCAGCGGCTTCAGCGCGGCCATATTCTGTTCGACGGTATGCAGCTGATTATGATCAGCCGTACTGACCAGATGATTATGTATCCAGCGCCAAATGGCGGTTTGACGTTTATGGAAAGCGAAACCGATACGCACCGGTGCGCCAGAAAGCCCCGTGATGATAGCGCTGCGCCACTGATCGGCGAGGTTAATCACAAGGTCATAATGGCAAGCGCGCACCGCTGAAAGCAGGGCCATCTCATGCCGGAATTTCTGCCAGCCGCCTTCCTTCTTCCAGTTGCGATCGATGATGTGTAACTGGCGAATAGCCGGATGCGCTTCCAGCATTGGACGGGTTTCTTTGTACAGCAGAACGTCGATATTCGCCTGAGGATAGCGTTGGCGCAGCGCGTTAATCGCGGGCGTGGTCAGCAGCATATCGCCGTGATGACGCAGCTTGATCAGCAGAATGTTTTTCGGTGCAAATTGGTCTGGAATCGGGCTTGCCATACTCAAATGATCTCAGAATTCAGTCAGCTGATTGTAGGGCAAACCCCAAAGGCGTGAAAGCCAGACTCGGCGCTTATTTCTTGCGCCAGCGATAAATCCGGCTCAGCCACAGCAGCAGTTGATACCATTGCTGAATACCGCGCGCGTTACGCAGCATGCGCTTATGGGTTTGCGTGGCGAACAGATCGGCAATCATCGCCTGACGCGCGCTCTCTTCGGGCTCGCGTCGAATACAGTGACAAACGCTGAGCGCCTCATGGGTGACCTGGTAGTGAAACGCCGGGTAGATTGTTACTTGATGGCGATAGCGTGCGTTGAGCTCTTCCAGCAATTGCGCAATTTTCAGGTAATGGCGCTGATACTCGACGTTGCGCTGGCCGGTGCGTTTACGATTACTGATTGAGGCATCATGCATGTAATAACGGTAAAGCACCCGATCGGTGTAGCGCACGCGTTGGGCATTGAGCATGAACTCCGTGGTCCACGGAATGTCCTGATGATGCAGGCCAGGTTCAAAGTAGAGTTTGAGCCGTTCGATCAAGTCGCGACGATAAATCCCCAGCCAAACCACATGCATATAGCGATGCGTTTGCAGCGCCTTGTTAAGCCACTCAGGGCCGCCGAGTACTTCGGTGCTGGTGAGGCGATCGAGAGGAATCAGCGGTTTAACTTGCTGACTGGCTTTGAAAAACCATTCTGCGTTGCACTGCGCAGCATCGAGATTGTCGCGTTCTGCCATCTCAACCAGCGTTTGATACATCGCCGGATCCATGGTGTCGTCGGCATCTGGAAACGAAACGTACTTACCGCGCGCTACCGCTAAGCCGGCATTGCGCGCGCGCGATACGCCGCCGTTGGCCTGGTGGATAACTCGTACATGTGGGTGCTGCTGCGCGTAGGCGTCGGCACGCTCGCCGGAACCGTCCGTGGAGCCATCATCAACAATGATGATCTCTAGTGAGGTGAAGGTTTGGGCTAGCAGCGAATTTATGAACATCTCGAACATCGCGCCAGCGTTGAAAAGGGGCGTGATGACTGAGAGCAAAGGGGTATTTTGTGACATTGTTATCTAATAATTTACCGATCCGTTGCGTTAATTATTAGTAAGGAATTCAGAACTTTTTGCACAATAATGGTCAAATGCCTTTTGTTCCCTGGTTTTCCGCATTTTTTTTGAGTTTGTCCTGGTGGATAAAGGTGACAAAACTCCTCAATCTGGGCATCAGCATGAAAAATATTCTCGTGATTAGGCGCGATAACATTGGCGACATGGTATGTACCACGCCGCTACTGGAAGGAATAAAACAGGCTTTCCCCGAGGCAAAACTTACCCTGTTGGTGAACAAAGTTGCTGAGGATGTGGTGAGCCATAATCCGCATGTTGATCGCCTCTATGTTTATAAGAAAGCCAAGCACCGCGCTAAGAATGAAACCACGCTGGGCGTGTATTGGCAGCGAGTAAAGGTGATGCTGGCGCTGCGTAAAACGCGCTTTGATGCCACGATTCTGGCCAATCCCGTTCCCTGTAAATACAGCCTAAGATTGGCGAAAATGGCTGGTGCCGGTAACGTGATTGGCGCGGCTCAGGCTGACGCGCAGCTGGATCATCCGTTCCAGAAAAGTGATTTTCACGGCGAGCATCAGGTTGAACACACCTACTCTTATCTCTCCGCGCTGACCCGCACGCCGCCCGCTGTTCCCGAAGTGAATCTCTAAGGAATACAT
>NZ_DAMBSA010000476.1:632-3233 GCF_032054795.1 Pantoea sp. CTOTU49201 | reverse complement strand
TGGCTGGTGCTCAGCGGTTTTGTGCTGGGCGCAGCGATCCGCAAAGTCGGCCTTGCACAGCGCTGGGCCAACTGGCTGGTAGTACCGCTCAGTCAAAGCTGGCCGCGCATGATTGCAGGAACCGTGCTGCTGACTTATCTACTGGCGTTTGTCATGCCCTCAAATATGGGACGCATCGCGCTGCTGATGCCGGTGGTGCTGGCGATGGGCGAACGCGTGGGAATCAGACCGGGCAGTCGCGGCAGTATTGGCCTGGCGCTGGCGGTGGGATTTGGCACTTTCCAGCTCTCTGCCAGTATTTTGCCCGCTAACGTGCCCAATCTGGTGCTGAGCGGCGCTGCGGAGAGCGCGTATCAGCTGCATCTGCAATGGCTGCCGTGGTGGTTGCTGCATATGCCGGTTGTGGGCATCGCTAAAGGATTGTTGTTGATTGCTTGCCTGCTGTTTCTGTTTCGAGCGCAGCCCAAAGCGGTGCTACAGCGCGATAGCTTAAGCGCGCTCAGCCGCAGCGAATGGCGCTTGATAGGCCTGCTGGCGATCACCTTGCTACTGTGGATGACCGACAGCGTGCACGGCTTACCGGCTGCATGGGTAGGATTGGCCGCCGCCTGCATCTGTTTGCTGCCGCGCGTGGGTTTTATCTCCAGCGATGACTTCGCCAGCGGGGTGAATTTCCGCACCTGCATCTACATTGCCGGGATTCTCGGCGTCGCCACGCTGGTGGTGGATTCCGGCCTGGGACGGATGATCGCCAACGCGCTGCTTAACGTACTGCCGCTGCAGGATCATCCATCCTTCAGCAATTTCGCAGTACTCAATGCGCTGGTGTCGTTGCTGAATTTTGTGCTCACCGCCAACGGCGTACCGGCGATGGTGACGCCGATGGCGCAAGAGCTGGCGAACGCGTCCGGCTTTCCGCTGCTCACCGTGATCATGTTGCAGGTGTTTGCTTACGCCACGCCGCTGCTGCCGTATCAGGCATCGCCGGTGGTGGTGGCGATGGGACTCGGCAATGTTCCGGCGAAGGCCGGTTTGCAGCTGTGCGCGCTGATTTTTCTGCTTAGCGTGCTGTTGCTGTTACCGCTGGATTACCTGTGGTTTCGGCTGCTAGGCTATGCCTGATATCTCCGCCTGAGAATGCTTATGCCAGCCAATAACGATTGGGTTGATTTTCGTCGTGACGATGAGACCGGGATTGAAAGCGTCAACGCGCATTTTCGCGGACACGCATACGATCCGCACGATCACGACGAACTGCTGGTGGGCGTTACGCAGCAAGGTTTACAACGCTTCAACTGCCACCGTTCGCTGCACACCAGCACGCCGGGACGGGCAATTCTGATTGAACCAGGCGCGGTTCACGATGGACACGCGCCGGACGCCGAGGGTTTCACCTACGTGATGCTTTATTTGCCGCAGAGTTGGGTGGCGGAGATGATGCAGCGGCGCGGATTGGGCGATGTGTCGAATATCGAAGGCGCTTTTCGCCACACGCTCACAGATGATGCATTGTTAGCCAGCGCCATTCAGCAAGCCTGGTTTGCGGTGCATCAGGGCGAAGGGCGGTTGGCGCGCGATCAAAGTCTCGATCACTTGCTTACCATGCTATCGCGCCATCTGGATACCAAACCCAGCGTGCAGCACAGCGAAGCGATGCGTCAGATGCAGTTGCTGCGCGACTATCTGCACGATTTTATGGCGCAGGATATTGGTCTGGATGAGCTGTCGCGCCTTTCCGGCATCGATCGTTTCCGCCTGACGCGCCAGTTCAAACAGGCGTTCGGCCAATCGCCGCATGCTTATCTGGTTCGTTTACGCTTACGCAGCGCACGCACCTTGCTGGCGCAGGGCATTGAACCGGTAAACGTTGCAGCGCAGGTAGGATTTGCCGATCAAAGTCATCTCGGCCGCTGGTTCCAGCGCGCCTATCGCATGACGCCCGCCGCTTATCAACGTCAGTGCACAAACGTTCTATACGCTTCCCCGCTCGCTCTTAGATGATGAGGTTTTCGTTGTCATTGGAGAGTTGTTGCAGATGTTTGATACCAAAATCGCCCTGATCGTACGTGATGATTTAGCCACCTGGCAGCGCCTGAATGTGGTGGCGTTTCTCGCCACCGGCGTAGCGTCCGCCGCACCCGAGATGATGGGCGAACCCTATGTTGATGCCAAAGCGCGACAGTACGGCAACATGGCGGGCCAGCCGATGCTGGTGTTTGCCGGGGATTTAACCGGTTTGCAGCGCGCGCATCGTCAGGGATTGGAGAGTGAGCTAACCATTATTCCTTACGTGGAAGCGATGTTCTCCACCGGCCACGACGCGGCGAACCGCGAAGTGTTTATGGCGGAGGATGCCGATAATTTGAATCTGGTCGGCATTGCGCTGCGCGGCCCGAAGAAAGCGGTGGATAAGGCGATTAAGGGATTGGCGTTGCACGGGTAAGAAGGGTGCGCATTTATGCGCACCTGAATTTATCCGCCGCACTCAGCAACAAATCTTCCCGCCCACGCAGCGCCAGCAGCTCCAGCCCAATCGGCAAACCGTCGGCGCTGAATCCTGCCGGAATACTGATCGCCGGTGCGCCGGTCACCGCTGAAATC
>NZ_DAMBSA010000476.1:0-622 GCF_032054795.1 Pantoea sp. CTOTU49201 | reverse complement strand
ACTGGATAAGCCAGCAGATTGATCTGGTGCGCAGCGAAAAATTCAGCCAGCTGCAAATACAGATCGCGCTGACGCTGCTGCACCCGCCGGTAACCCTCACTCTCCACGCCCGGATGCTGCGCCCGCGTGGTAAACACCGTTTCCAGCTGTGGATGGTAACGCTTTGACGCCACCACTTCCGCCAGCGTGCGGCTCTGCGCCTGCGGTTTATCCGCCAGATACGCCGCCAGTGCTCCGGCAAATTCGTAGCCGATGATATTGGCGTCAGCTGCCAACGTCTCCAACTGAGGATAACTCACCTCACGCGGCGCGAAATCCGCCAGCGCCGCGCGGACCGCCTGATTAATCTCGTCTTCATCGGCAGCAAAACCTTCCTGCCAGATGCCGATACGCAGCGGCTCATCGCTCTCGGCAAACTGTTGCCCACTTAAAATCTCAGATGCCAAACGCAGATCCGCCGCCGACCGCGCCAGCGGGCCGGGAATATCCTGAGTTGGCGACAGCGGCACAATGCCGTCAGTGCTGATTGCACCGCGCGTCATGCGCAGGCCAAAAAGATGGTTAAACGCTGCCGGAATGCGCACCGATCCGGCGGTATCGCTGCCGATCGCCAGCGGCACGT
>NZ_DAMBSA010000475.1:0-3241 GCF_032054795.1 Pantoea sp. CTOTU49201 | reverse complement strand
TTGCCTTCCTGATGCAATCGACGAATTTCACCAATTAATTCAGCCGCATCCATAAAGCCGAGATTTACGCCCTGCCCGGCCAGCGGATGGATGGTGTGGGCGGCATCGCCGACCAGCGCCAAACGGTGCGCGGCAAAGTTACGCGCATAACGTGCCGTCAACGGGAAGGTTTTACGTTCACTCTCGACCTGACACAAGCCAAGGCGCATATCAAACGCCACCGACAGCTGCTGATTAAATAGCGCTTCCGGCATCGATTGCAAGCGTGCCGCTTCCTGTGGCGCGAGCGACCAGACGATCGAGCATAAGTGTGGATCCTGCATCGGCAGGAACGCCAGAATACCGTCGCCGTGAAACACCTGACGCGCAATCGCATCATGCGGCATATCGGTACGGATGTTTGCCACCAGCGCGTGATGCTCGTAATCCCAGAAGGTCAGCGGAATATCTGCTTTGTCACGCAGCCACGAATTCGCGCCGTCGGCAGCAACCAGCAAACGGGCGCTCATCATGCTGCCATCTTGCAGCGTAATAAAGGCTTCGTTATCGCCAAACGCCACTTGCTGCAACTGCGCCGGGGCAAACAGCGTGATATCGCTGCTCTGAGTGGCACGCTGCCACAACGCGCTATGAATCACTTCATTTTCAATGATATGACCGAGATGCGATAAGCCTTGCTGCTCATCATCAAAGCTGATCGAACCGAAGCTGTCCTGATCCCACACTTCCATGCCGTGATAGGCGCTGGCACGCAGCGCCAAAATGCTCGACCAGACATCGAGCTTTTGCAGCAGGCGCTCGCTGGCAGCGTTGATGGCGGAGACGCGAATCGACGCATTGCCCGCCGGATCAAACTGTGGCTCGGGTGCTTTTTCCAGCACGGCAACGCGTAAGCCGCTGCCTTGTAGTCCGCAGGCGACGGCCAAACCCACCATGCCGCCTCCGGCAATTGCCACATCAAAAGTTTGCATTGCTGCCCCTTAATTCGTGCTTAACGCTTAACCCAGCCGAGCGTGCGCACGGCAAGTGGATTTCGTAGCCAAGGCAGATGGTCCATCGCCACCAGCCCAAGATTTCGTCCTGCAACCAACGGCGCATAGCGGTTAGCAAACAGTCGGACTAAACCGTCAGTGACGCCAATAGTGGCGGCACGATCGGGCTGACGTCGCGCGGCAAAATGCTGTAATACCGCGAAACTGCCGGGATCTTGCTGCTGACGATGTGCGCCTGCCAGCGTTTCCGCCAGCGACATCACATCGCGCAGACCAAGATTAAAGCCTTGTCCGGCAATCGGATGCAGCGTTTGTGCCGCGTTGCCCACCAGCGCCAGACGATGCGTCACCTGACGTTCGGCGGTGTGCAGCGCCAGCGGATAATGCTCGCGTTGACCGGTGTGAGTGAAACGCCCCAACCGCCAGCCAAATGCGCGCTGCAGTTCTTGCAGGAAGGTGGCGTCATCCCATTGCTTAATGGTTGCTTGCGCCTCAAGCGGATGGCACCACACCAGCGACATGCGGTTGCCGGACATCGGCAACAGCGCCAGCGGGCCGTGTTCGGTAAAGCGCTCAAAGGCGCGGCCCTGATGCGGCAACTGCGTCGACACATTGGCAATCACCGCCAGCTGCTGATAATCATCGCGCTGCCAGGTAATGCCGCAGGAAGCGCCTAAAGGTGAACGCGCACCGTCGGCGGCCACCAGTAATGCGCCTTCCAGTTGTTCGCCGCTGTTCAACATAACCTGCACGTTATCTGCAGTCCGCGATACCGAGGTAACGTGATCCGGGCAGCGCAGCGTGACGCCTGGCGCTTTCTGCAGGCGTTGAAACAGTCGCTGGCCGACATCAAACAGTTCGACCACCTGGCCGAGCGCGGGAACCTGATGATCTTGCGCTTTAAGCGAAACAAAGCCGGTATGACCGCGATCGGAAACGTGAATATCGGTAATTGGCGTGGCGCAATCGGCCAGCGATCGCCACAGATCGATATCCGCTAACTGCTGACAGGTGCCTGCCGCCAGCGCAATCGCGCGTCCGTCGAAGCCAGGATGTGCGCGGCTATCGGGCTGGCTGCGCTCAATCAGGGTAACCGGCAGCTGGCCTTGCGTCAGATGTGAAATCGCCAGCGCCAGGGTCGCACCGGTCATGCCGCCGCCGGCAATCAAAATACTCATGCGTGACGTGCCGCCGCCATCAAGGCTTCAATCGCGTCGGCGTCTTTCACTACGCTATCGGTGAGATTTTCGTTGCCGTCAGCGGTGATGACGATGTCATCTTCGATGCGAATGCCAATACCGCGATATTGTGCCGGCACTTTGGCATCTGGCGCGATATACAAGCCAGGCTCAACGGTCAGCACCATGCCCGGCTCAAGTAAGCGGTCGCGGCTTGGCGTGCCGTAATGGCCAACATCGTGCACATCCAGCCCCAGCCAGTGGCCCAAACCGTGCATGAAGAATGGACGATGCGCCTGCTCTTCAAACAGCGTATCAATGTTGCCATCCAGAATGCCGAGATCGACCAGCCCGGTGATCATGATGCGCACCACTTCGTCATTCACGTCATGGATGCTGATGCCCGGACGGAACATCGACAGCGCTTTATAGAGCGAGGCCAGCACGATGTCATAGATAGCCCGCTGCGGCTCGCTGAAGGTGCCGTTAACCGGGAAGGTGCGGGTGATATCGCCCGCGTAGCCGTGGAATTCACAGCCAGCGTCGATCAGCACTAAGTCGCCATCGCGCATCTCACATTCGTTTTCGGTGTAGTGCAGAATGCAGCCGTTTTCGCCAGAACCAACAATGGTGTTGTACGAGGGGAAACGCGCGCCGTGGCGATTGAATTCGTGATGAATTTCGCCTTCCAGCTGATATTCGAACATGCCTGGACGACAGGCTTGCATCGCTCGCGTGTGCGCCAGCGCGCTGATTTTGCCGGCGCGGCGCAGAATCTCAATCTCTTCCGCACTTTTGAACAGGCGCATTTCATGCACCCACGGACGCCAGTCGGTAACGGTATCCGGTGCGCTGAGGTTTTGACGGAAGCCACGGCGCAGTTTTTCCAGCGCGCTGAACACCAGTTGATCGGCTTCTGCGTATTCGCCCTGCGCGTGGTAAACCACATCCAGGCCGTTGAGCAGTTGATGCAGCTGCTCGCCAATGTCATCCCACGGCAAGGCGCGATCGACACCCAGTTTTGCCGGTGCGGCATCCTGACCAAGGCGGCGACCAAACCAGATTTCGGCC
>NZ_DAMBSA010000474.1:0-3295 GCF_032054795.1 Pantoea sp. CTOTU49201 | reverse complement strand
CACAGCACATGGCTTTCACTGGCGCCTTTGGCGCGCGCCACCGCCACGAACGGCTGGGTTGACACCTGATCGATGCTGCGCAACAGAATCTGCGCCAGCGGCGCGGAGATCGGGATCGCCACGGTAATCACCGGCAGAATCAAACCCTGCAGCGCCGAAGGATTGATCACCGGGATCCAGCGCAGCTGGAAGGAGAACAGCTGAATCAGCGCGATGCCGAGCCAGAAGGTCGGCAGCGAGATAAACAGCGCCGGTACCGATTGCAGCAAGGAACGCAGGAAGCGCAGCGCTGGCAAGCGCGATAACGCCGCCAGCGCGAACGCAATAATCGTTGCCAGCGCAAAGCCGAGCAGCGCAAGTTGCAGCGTGGCGGGCAGGTTGCTAATCAGCTGTTCGCTGACCGGCACGCCCGCCTGCACCGAGTAACCAAAATCGCCGCGCAGCATCGCCAGCAGCGTGTGCACGTACTGCTGCCAGAGCGGATTATCCGCGCCGTAAGCCAGTCGCATTTCGGCGATCTGATCCGGGCTGAGGCCCAGATCCGGGTTCTGAAACTTGATCAGCACCGCATCGCCGGGCAGCACCTGCAGCAGAAAGAACGACAGGGTAAACGCGGCCCACAGCACCAATACGCTTTGACCCACTCTTCGCAGCAGTGAACGTTGCATCATTAACCTGCCTTAGTGTTTTTCCAGCCATGCGCCGTAGAACGACGGACGACCTACGGCTTCAAAATTCACGCCTTTCAGCCACGGCGCACCGGCAAACACCTGCGGTTCTTCAAAGATCGGAATCACATACGCTTGGTCGAGCAGATAACGCTGCGCATCGCCGGTCACTGCCAGACGTTTCGCTGGGTCGACTTCCGATGAGATACCCAATAACAGCGTGTTGAGCTTGTCGTCGCGGAAGTTCTGCACCTTGTCGCTGGAGCCGCCTTTCTGCAGCAGCGCATCGCGGTTGGTTGGATAGAACTGGCTTTTCACCACATCAGGATCGGCGCGGCCCACTTCGGAAACGGTAAGCGGAGTTTTCAGCGGATCGAGGTTATCCAGCACGCGGCTGCCGGCATCACCGGCTTTCACCGCCAGCGCGACGCCAACCTGACGCCACTGTTGTGCCACCAGCTGCAGCACCTCTTTGTTCTGCGGCTGCGGCAGCGATTCATAAATGGTCAGCGCCAGTTTCTTGCCATCCTTCTCGCGGATGCCGTCGCTGCCCGGTTTCCAGCCCGCTTCATCCAGCAGTTTTTTCGACAATGCCGGATCGAATTTCAGCTTGTCGGCCAGATTGACGTAACCGGCAGCCGAAGTGGCGATCACTGAGGTAGCCTGCGGATAGTTCGGTGAGAACAGGGTTTGCACCACTTGCTGCGCGTTGGTGGCGTGCAGCAATGCCTGGCGCACTTTCACATCGCTGACTAGCGGGTTATCCGGGCGGAAGCTGATGCTGTCGTTAACGCCGCGCGTGGGTGCCGCGTAAATCGGGAAGTTTTGCTGTTGCGCCTGCTTCTCGTCATAGGCTTGTACCTGACGAATAAAGTCGGCCTGACCGGCCAGCAGCGCGCCGATGCGCACGCTGTCTTCCGGCGTGACGATGAATTTAATGCCGTCGAGATTGGCTGGACCTTGCTGGGCGAGATTTTTCGGGCCCCATTGATAATCTTTGCGCGCGGTTAAATCGACTTCGCGCCCGAGTTTCTCATCGCTGACCACAAACGGACCGGAACCGATAATATGACGTGCATCGCCGAGTTGATCGAAGCTACGTTGCAGCGTGCTGAGAGAAACTAATCCCGATCCAATCGTTGCGGTGCCCTGTAAAAAACCCGGTGACGGTTTTTTGAAATAGAATTTCACCGTCTGTGGATCAATAACTTCACTGCGATCGTAATTGTTAATCACCTCGGAAACTGGCAGGCGCTGGGCTTTATTTCCCAGACCGTAGGTATCAAAGTTTTTGGCTACCGCATTGGCATCTAATGGCGTGCCATCGGAGAAGGTGACGCCGGGACGAATTTTAAAGGTATATTCGGTTTTATCGGCGTTGCTGCTCCAGCTTTCGGCAATCCAGGGTTCAACTTGTAATGTTTTTGGATTCTGCCACGTCAGTTTATCGGTGATTTGATTCAGAATTCCGCCATTGGGATAAAAGCCACCGGCAGGTGGATAAAGGTTGGTATGCGCCTGTTGTTCGAGATAAACCAGCGTGCCGCCTTTAACCGGCGTGTCTGCCGCGTTGGCGCTAAAAATCCCTGATAGCAGGGCCAAACTCAACGCCTGCAAGTGAAAATGCTTAGTCATGGTGTTTCCCTTTTTTATCAATAGCCCGACGGGCGGTTTTCATCATTGAATGCCGCACACGGGAGTTGAACCAAGGAATTGCACTAAGCTTTGCCGAAAAAAATAAATAGAAGTTTGGACGTAGGGTCGCCATTTATGGCGACCTGATTACTGCGGTATATATTGAGGTCGCCATAAATGGCGACCCTACGGTGATTATACGTGGTTGTTACATCACGCCCATTAAACGCGGTAACCACAGCGATATCGCCGGAATATAGGTAATCAACATCAGCACAATAAATAACATGCCATAGAAGGGCAGCATGGCGGATACCACTTGCTCAATCTTCTGCTTGCTCACTGCGCTGGCGACAAATAATACCGTGCCGACCGGTGGCGTAATTAAACCGATGCCCAGGTTGGTCAGCATAATCATACCGAAATGCACCGGATCGACGCCTAACGCGGTGGCTACCGGTAACAGTACCGGGGTCAAAATCAGGATCAGCGGTGCCATGTCCATTAGCGTTCCCACCACCAGTAACAGCAGGTTGATACACATTAAAATCACATACTTGTTGCTGGAGAATTGGGTAAAGGCTTCGGTAATGATGGTGGGTAATTGCATAAAGGTCATCACCGCACCGAAACCGGCTGCGAAGGCAATCAAAACCATCACAATGGTTACCGTTTTGATGGTGCGGAATACCAGAATATGCAATTGCGTCCATTTGAAATCACGGTAAATAAACATGGTGACAAAGAATGCCCAGATGCAGGCGATGGCCGCCGATTCTGAGGCAGTGAACACGCCCGAAAGAATCCCGCCAAGAATAATGAAAATGGTGAACAGGCCCCAAAACGCATCGAAGAAGATTTTCAACGCCTGCTTATAAGGGATGCGTTCGCCTTTGGGATATCCGCGTTTACGTGCAAATCCCAGGCACATGACCATCAAACAGAAACCCAGCAGCAGGCCGGGAATAATCCCGGCGACAAACAGCGAAGAG
>NZ_DAMBSA010000473.1:0-3296 GCF_032054795.1 Pantoea sp. CTOTU49201 | reverse complement strand
GCGTTTCAGAAAGGCTCCAGCTCGCACAACTTGCTGTTGCGTGCGCTGGAACAGGCCGGACTGAGCTTTAAAGATATTCAGCCAACCTATCTGACACCCGTCGATGCGCGCGCCGCGTTCCAGCAAGGTGACGTCGATGCCTGGGCGATTTGGTATCCTTACTACTCCGCCGCGCTGCTGCAAGGCAACGTGCGCGTGCTGGCCGATGGCAGCAAACTCAATCAAACCGGCTCCTTCTATTTAGCCACGCGTAAATACACCGAAGCTAACGGCGCCTTCGTGCAGCAGGTTCTGAATACCTTCAGCGACGCCGATGCATTAACGCGCAGTCAGCGCGACCAGAGTATCGATCTGCTGGCAAACGCCATGGGCTTACCGAAACCGGTGATCGCCAGCTATCTCGACCATCGTCCACCCACCACCATTACGCCGGTCAGCGCCCATACCGCGCAGGCCCAACAGCAAACGGCCGATCTGTTTTATGCCAATCATCTGATGCCGGTAAAAGTGAATATCGCAGACCGCATCTGGCATCCACAATCCGCCCAGCCTAAAGGAAATTAATCATGAGCGTATCCGTATTTTGGTTTCTCCCGACGCACGGCGATGGTCACTATCTTGGCACAGCGGAAGGTTCGCGCCCGGTTGATCATGGTTACCTGCAACAGATTGCGCAGGCGGCGGATCGCCTTGGCTTCGGCGGCGTGCTGATCCCCACAGGCCGTTCCTGTGAAGATGCCTGGCTGGTGGCAGCATCACTGATTCCAGTGACGCAGCGTCTACGTTTCCTCGTTGCTCTGCGTCCGGGCGTGATTTCACCGACGCAAGCGGCGCGTCAGGCCGCCACGCTGGATCGTCTGTCGAATGGTCGCGCGCTGTTTAATCTGGTTACCGGCGGCGATCCGGAAGAGTTGGCCGGCGATGGCGTGTTCCTCGATCACCGCGAACGCTATGAAGAATCCGCCGAGTTTACCCGCGTCTGGCGTCGCGTTAGCGAAGGCGAAACCGTCGATTACGAAGGCAAGCATGTGAAGGTGCGCGGTGCGCGTCTGATGTTTAAAGCGGTGCAGGAACCGCGTCCGCCGCTGTGGTTTGGCGGATCGTCGGATGCCGCGCAGGATCTGGCCGCCGAGCAGGTTGATGTTTATCTCACCTGGGGCGAACCGCCAGCGTTAGTTAAAGAGAAGATTGAGCAAGTGCGCGCCAAAGCGGCAGCGCAAGGTCGCACCGTGCGCTTTGGTATTCGTCTGCACGTGATTGTGCGTGAAACCAATGAAGAAGCGTGGCAAGCGGCGGATCGCCTGATTGCCCATCTCGATGATGCCACCATTGCCAAAGCACAGGCCGCGTTTGCGCGCACCGATTCAGTGGGCCAGCAGCGCATGGCGGCACTGCACGGTGGACGTCGCGACAAGCTGGAGATCAGCCCAAATCTGTGGGCCGGTGTTGGTCTGGTGCGTGGCGGCGCAGGCACCGCGTTAGTGGGCGATGGCCCAACCGTGGCGGCGCGCATGCAGGAGTATCAGGATCTCGGCATCGAGACCTTTATTCTCTCCGGCTATCCGCATCTGGAAGAGGCTTATCGCGTTGGCGAGTTGCTGTTCCCGCACCTCGATTTAGCGATTCCGGAAGTACCGAAGCCGCGCGTAGTACAGGCGCACGGTGAAGCGGTGGCCAACGATTTCACACCGCAAAAAGTGTCGCAGAGCTAAAGGAGCCGATCATGGCGAACGTTAAAACCAAGCTGACGAATGCTGTACTGCCCTGGGTTTTGCCGGTGGTGCTGATTGCGGTATGGCAACTGGCATCGCAAGTGGGTTGGCTGTCGACGCGCATTTTGCCGTCGCCGGAAAATATCCTCATCACCTTCTGGAAGCTGACGGTGAGCGGTGAACTGTGGCAAAACCTGGCTATCAGCAGCTGGCGTGCCGCCATCGGTTTCTCTATCGGCGGCTCGATTGGTTTGATTCTGGGATTGATTACCGGCACCTCGCGCGTCGGTGAACGCTTGCTGGATACCTCGGTGCAAATGCTGCGTAACGTGCCGCATCTGGCGCTGATTCCGCTGGTGATTTTATGGTTCGGCATCGACGAATCCGCCAAGATTTTCCTCGTGGCGCTCGGCACCTTGTTCCCGATTTACCTCAACACTTATCACGGCATTCGTAACATTGATCGGGGTTTAGTTGAGATGGCACGTAGCTACGGCTTGTCTGGCTGGAGCCTTTTCATTCAGGTGATTCTGCCGGGTGCGCTGCCTTCGATTATGGTTGGCGTGCGTTTTGCCCTTGGCCTGATGTGGCTGACGCTGATTGTGGCCGAAACCATTTCCGCTAACTCTGGCATTGGTTATCTGGCGATGAACGCCCGTGAATTCCTGCAAACCGACGTGGTGGTGGTGGCCATCATTCTCTATGCCCTGCTCGGCAAACTGGCTGACGTTGCGGCACAACTGCTGGAGCGCGTCTGGCTGCGCTGGCATCCGGCCTACCAACTGAAGGAGAACGCATGAGCAACGCAACCCTGAATCCGGCGCGTTTAAATCGCGGCACGCCGGTTGGTGTGAATGGCGTCAGCAAGCAATATGGCGATCGCACCATCCTGAATAATATCGATCTGCATATTCCCTCCGGGCAGTTTGTCGCCGTCGTTGGCCGCAGCGGCTGCGGGAAAAGTACCTTGCTGCGTCTGCTGGCGGGACTCGAATCGACCACGCGCGGTGAGTTACTGGCGGGCAATGCGCCGTTATCCGAGGCACGCGAAGATACGCGTTTGATGTTCCAGGATTCACGCCTACTGCCGTGGAAAAAGGTGATTGATAACGTTGGGCTGGGACTGAAAGGCCGCGAATGGCGTGCCGCCGCGCTGGACGCGCTGGAAGCCGTGGGATTGGCGGACCGCGCCAACGAGTGGCCTGCTGCGTTGTCCGGCGGACAGAAACAGCGTGTGGCGCTGGCACGTGCGCTGATTCATCGCCCAGGTTTGCTGCTGCTCGATGAGCCGCTCGGTGCGCTGGATGCGTTGACGCGCATCGAAATGCAGGGATTGATTGAGTCGCTGTGGCAACAGCATAACTTCACCGTGCTGCTGGTGACGCACGATGTCAGCGAAGCAGTAGCGATTGCCGATCGTGTGCTGCTCATTGAGGAAGGACAGATTGGCCTGGATTTGCTCGTCGATTTGCCACGGCCACGCCGTCGTGGATCTGCGCGGCTAGCAGAGCTGGAAGCGGAAGTGCTGGATCGGGTGATGAAACGCGGTTCGTCAGAACAGCCGTTGAAGTTTGTGCAGCAGAG
>NZ_DAMBSA010000472.1:0-3305 GCF_032054795.1 Pantoea sp. CTOTU49201 | reverse complement strand
TGGTCGCGCGGCGCGTGAAAACCAGCTTGAGTTGCTGAACAACGAACGTGAACAGTTGGCTGAGCGTTATGCCACGCTGTCGTTTGATGTGCAGAAAACCCAGCGTCTGCATCAATCCTTCAGCCGCTTTATCGGCAGCCATTTAGCAGTGGCGTTTGATGAAGATCCAGAAGCGCAAATTCGTCAGCTTAATAGCCGCCGTGGCGAGCTGGAGCGGGCGCTGGCGCAGCATGAAAATGACAATCAGCAGCAGCGTGCGCAGTATGAGCAGGCAAAAGAGGGCGTTAGCCAGCTGAACCGCCTGTTGCCGCGCGTAAATCTGCTGCTCGACGACACGCTTGGCGATCGCTGTGAGGAGATCCGCGAGCGCGTTGAAGAAGCACAGGAAGCCGCGCGTTTCCTGCATCAGCACGGCAGCAAACTCAGCAAGCTGGAGCCGCTGATTGCGGTACTGCAAAGCGATCCGCAGCAGCACGATCAGCTGCAGCGTGACTATCAGCAGGCACAGCAGCAGCAGCGCGATGCGCGTCAACAGGCCTTTGCCCTGACCGAAGTGGTGCAGCGCCGTGCGCACTTCAGCTATGAAAGTTCGGCGGGCATGTTGGGTGGTAACAGCGATCTCAATGAACAGCTGCGTCAGCGTCTGGAACAGGCGGAAGGTGAGCGCAGCCGCGCACGCGAACGTCTGCGTGGACATCAGGCGCAGCTGACGCAGTATTCGCAGGTGCTGGCTTCGCTGAAAAGTTCTTACGATGCCAAACGCGACATGCTGAAAGAGTTGCAGCAAGAGATGCAGGATATCGGCGTGCATGCCGATGCCAGCGCAGAAGAGCGCGCGCGCATTCGTCGTGACGAGCTGTACAGCGCGTTGAGCCACAACCGTGCGCGTCGCAACCAGCTGGAAAAACAGATTACCTTCTGTGAAGCCGAAATGGACAGCCTGCAGAAGAAACTGCGCAAGCTGGAACGCGATTATCATCAGATTCGTGAGCAGGTGGTCAGCGCGAAAGCCGGATGGTGCACAGTGTTGCGCCTGGTTAAAGAGAATGGCGTTGAGCGTCGTCTGCATCGTCGTGAACTGGCCTATCTCAGCGGCGATGAGCTACGTTCGATGTCGGATAAGGCTCTGGGTGCGCTGCGTCTGGCGGTAGCGGATAACGAGCATCTGCGCGATGTGCTGCGCATGTCGGAAGATCCGAAACGTCCGGAACGCAAGATTCAGTTCTTTATCGCGGTGTATCAGCATCTGCGCGAACGTATTCGACAGGACATCATTCGTACCGACGATCCGGTTGAAGCCATCGAGCAGATGGAAATCGAGCTGAATCGTCTGACCGAAGAGCTGACGGCGCGTGAACAGACGCTGGCAATCAGCTCACGCAGCGCGGCGAACATCATTCGCAAAACCATTCAGCGCGAGCAGAACCGTATCCGCCAGCTGAACCAGGGCTTGCAAGCTGTGAGCTTTGGTCAGGTGCGCAGCGTGCGCCTCAACGTTAACGTGCGTGAAGCGCACTCAACGCTACTGGATACGCTGTCGGAAGAGCATGAACAGCATCAGGATCTGTTTACCAGCAACCGCTTAACCTTCTCGGAAGCGCTGGCGAAACTCTATCAGCGCCTGAATCCGCAGATTGACATGGGCCAGCGCACGCCGCAAACCATCGGTGAAGAGTTGCTCGACTACCGCAACTATCTTGAGATGGAAGTGGAAGTGAATCGTGGCTCTGATGGCTGGTTGCGTGCAGAAAGTGGCGCGCTTTCGACCGGTGAAGCGATCGGTACCGGGATGTCGATTCTGGTGATGGTAGTGCAGAGCTGGGAAGAGGAATCACGTCGTCTGCGCGGCAAAGATATCTCGCCGTGTCGTCTGCTGTTCCTCGATGAAGCGGCACGTCTGGATGCCCGTTCAATCGCCACGCTGTTTGAGCTGTGCGAACGTCTGGAGATGCAGCTGATCATTGCGGCACCAGAGAACATCAGTCCGGAAAAAGGCACCACTTACAAATTGGTGCGTAAGATGTTCAATAACACCGAACACGTGCATGTGGTCGGCCTGCGCGGCTTCTCGGCGGATCCCGCACCGAGCAAAGATCAAAGTCCTACGGTCGGTCTTGAATATGAGAATTCATAACGCTTAATCTGGTTAAAAAACAGCACTACGTTTAATCTGTATGCGGCATCTGCACTTAGAGGCAGATGCCGTTTTTTATTCGTATACTCAACATTAAGAGTATGGCTGTACATGGCGATCACAGGGCGCTATGTCATTGGTGAGAAGGGGGCAGGGATGTTGCTAAACAATAAGCGCAAAATGAGTCGTGCTGCAGTAGCACTCGGTTTGTCACTGGTATTATCGCCGCTGGCTGTCAGCCATGCGGCCATCACTTCCACGCTACCCAACTCGACGCATCACAGCTCGATGTCGGTTGCTGCCAGTCAGCAGCAGATTCAGCAGGCGTTTAGCGCCACTGAACAACCCTTCTACCTGCCAGGCTTGGCCGGCATTTATGCGTCGCGTGACATGGCACCACTGTGGCAGGACCAGCAAGCGGTGCAGGCCTTCCAGCAGCAGTTGGCAGAAGTGGCGCTCTCAGGCGTGCAGCCGCAGTTCACCCGCTGGGTGGAGCGGCTAACCAATCCGAACATTAAAGGTCTGGCGCGCGATATCGTGCTCAGTGATGCGATGCTCGGCTATCTGCAGTTCGTTGCCAATGTCCCGACGCAGGGTGAAACCTGGCTCTACAGCAATGTGCCGTACAAGCTGACCATGCCATCGCTGGCCGCCATCAATCAATGGCAGAATGCGGTGAATGGCGGTGGCAGCCGTACTTTCGTGGTCTCACTGCAGCCGCAGCATCCGCAATATCTACCGATGCATAATGCACTGAAAACGCTGCTAAACGATCATCATCCGTGGCCGCAATTGCGTGATACCGCTACGCTGCGCCCAGGACAAATCAGCAATGATGTGCCTGCACTGCGTGAGATTCTGCAACGCACCGGCATGTTGACCGCCAGTCACAGCGCTACGCCAACACCGGCAGAAGATGCGGTACCCACGGCGCCGGTTCCGGTGAGTCAAAGCAATCAGCCGGTGGCGGTGAGTCCGTCTGCGGCAAACTTTGATGATATTGATGCGGCTCCGGCGCTCGCTGCGACGCCTGAAGTGGCCAATAATGTTGCTGCCAATCCGACGGCGACCGGCCCTAACGTCTATGACGCCACGCTGGTGGAAGGTGTGAAACGCTTCCAGCACTGGCAAGGCTTGGCCGATGATGGCGCAATTGGTCCACGCACCCGTG
>NZ_DAMBSA010000471.1:0-3329 GCF_032054795.1 Pantoea sp. CTOTU49201 | reverse complement strand
TTTCAGTTCGGTCGCGCCCGGCAGCGGCGTGATCATGAAGCCGCCGGTTTCGGTTTGCCACCAGGTATCGACGATCGGGCAACGACTGTCGCCAATCTTCTTGTAATACCACTCCCAGGCTTCCGGGTTGATCGGTTCACCCACCGAACCCATGATGCGCAGGCTGCTGCGATCGGTGCCTTCAATCGCCTTATCGCCTTCGGCCATCAGCGCACGAATCGCGGTTGGCGCGGTATACAGCAGCGTGACCTTATGTTTATCCACCACTTCCGCCATGCGGCTTGGTTTTGGCCAGTTCGGCACGCCTTCAAACATCAGCGTGGTCGCGCCGCACGCCAGCGGACCGTATATCAGATAGCTGTGACCGGTGATCCAGCCGACATCAGCCGTGCACCAGTAAACATCATCAGGATGATAATCAAACACGTACTTAAAGGTGCTGGCGGCATACACCAGATAACCGCCGGTAGTGTGCAGCACGCCTTTCGGTTTGCCGGTAGAACCGGAGGTATAAAGGATAAACAGCGGATGTTCAGCATCAACGGCGACCGGTTGGTGCTGATCGCTGGCCTTCGCCACCAGATCGTGCCACCACAGATCGCGGCCTTCGCGCCAGCCGGTGTCTTTACCGGTGCGCTTAAACACCACCACATTTTTTACCGTAGTGACGTTCGGATTGTTCAGGGCATCATCGACGTTTTTCTTCAGCGGAATGCTGCGTCCGGCGCGCACGCCTTCATCGGCGGTGATGATCAGTTTGGCGTTGGAATCGACCACGCGTCCAGCAACCGCTTCCGGTGAGAAGCCGCCGAAGATCACCGAGTGCACCGCACCAATGCGCGCACAGGCCAGCATCGCCACGGCGGCTTCGGGCACCATCGGCATATAGATTGCTACCACGTCGCCTTTCTTCACGCCCAGGCTGCCGAGCACATTGGCAAAGCGGCAGACGTCCGCATGCAGTTCGCGGAAAGTAATGGTTTTGCTTTCGCTGGCGTCGTCGCCTTCCCAGATGATGGCGGGATGGTCGCCACGCGTGGCCAGATGGCGATCGAGGCAGTTGGCGGCAAGGTTCAGCGTACCGTCTTCATACCAGCGAATTGAAATATTGCCGGGGGCAAAGGAGGTATTTTTCACTTTGCTGTAAGGCTTAATCCAGTCGAGGATTTTGCCTTGTTCGCCCCAAAATGTGTCGGGATCGTCAACCGATTGTTGATACAGCGCCGCATACTGATCGGCATTAATGAGAGCATTCGCTGCAATGGCAGCGGGTACGGGATGCTTGTGTATTTGGCTCATGGCTGACCTCCTTGAAGATGTTAATCATATGTCAATCAATGGTTAATTGAAGAGCGCAACAGGGCTTTGTTTCTGTTTTGTAGTCTGGATCACGACCTTTTATCACCGCCAAATCCCTAACAATCGGCTGACAAAAACGCCGCGCGAGTAGCGCGATGTTCTGCCTTAAGCCTAAGAGATCTCTGACTCTGTTGTGCAAATAATCAGCAAACGAGCCGGGCCGCTTTTTGTGCAATATTGCATAGCTATGCTGAAACTTATCGAATTAACACTTTTCATAACAGCGAGTTATGGCTGTTAACCTTTGTCAGCATTTTATGCTACTAACCTGAATAAGATTTGCGCTATCACGCCGGGGGTTGCATTTACCGTAGTGAAAATGGTACTTATCTCGGCCCTGTTCAGCAGGTATCAACTCAGACTGCATCACTCCGCAGGCGCAAAATGCCCGCACAGCTGTAACCGACGTAGTCATAAATAACCCTCTATTTTATCGGGCTTTTGCTCACTTCCCTGTGTGACATTTCTCCTGCACCTTCGCAGCAGAGCAAAGGGGTTTTTAACTGAGGAAATAACGCGTTATGAAAGGTTTTAAGTTCACCCTTGCATGGCAAATCCTCGTCGCGCTGATTTTGGGCGTGATTGTGGGAACCGTGCTGCATAATCAGCCCGACGATCGTGAATGGTTAATCACTAACATTCTGACGCCAGCGGGTGACATCTTTATTCATCTGATCAAGATGATTGTGGTACCGATTGTTATCTCCTCACTGATTGTCGGCATTGCTGGCGTGGGTGATGCGAAAAAGCTCGGACGTATTGGTGTCAAAACCATTATCTATTTTGAAGTGATCACCACCCTTGCCATTGTGGTCGGCATCACGCTGGCCAACGTATTCCAACCCGGCAGCGGCATTGATATGTCAACGCTGGCAACGGTGGACATCTCTAAATACGAAGCCACAACCGAAGCCGTTCAGGGCGCACCGCACGGTCTGGTCACCACCATTCTGTCGCTGATCCCACAGAACATCTTCGCCTCGCTGGTGAAGGGCGACATGCTGCCGATTATCTTCTTCTCGGTGCTATTTGGTATGGGCTTGTCGGCGCTGCCATCGGAACATCGCGATCCGCTGGTCACGGTATTCCGTTCTATTTCCGAAACCATGTTTAAAGTGACGCACATGATCATGCGTTACGCGCCAGTCGGCGTGTTTGCGTTGATTGCGGTCACCATTGCGAACTTCGGTTTTGCTTCGCTCTATCCGCTCGCCAAGCTGGTGCTGCTGGTGTACGTGGCGATTCTGTTCTTTGCTTTCGTGGTGCTCGGCACGGTGGCGCGCTTCTGTAAGCTGCGCATTACTACGCTGATGCGCATTCTGAAAGACGAGCTGATTCTTGCCTATTCCACCTCCAGCTCAGAAACCGTGCTGCCGCGCATCATGCAGAAGATGGAAGCCTACGGTGCGCCGAAAGCCATCACCAGCTTCGTGGTGCCAACCGGTTACTCGTTTAACCTCGACGGTTCAACGCTGTACCAGAGCATCGCGGCGATCTTTATCGCCCAGTTGTACGGCATCGACCTGTCGCTGACCGACGAGATCATCCTGGTGCTGACGCTGATGGTGACCTCGAAAGGCATCGCCGGCGTGCCGGGCGTCTCCTTCGTGGTGCTGCTGGCAACGCTGGGCAGCGTGGGGATTCCGCTGGAAGGTCTGGCATTTATCGCCGGTGTGGATCGCATCATGGACATGGCGCGTACCGCGCTGAACGTGATCGGTAACGCGCTGGCGGTGCTGGTGATTGCGCGCTGGGAAGACCAGTTCGACACCAAACAGGCTGCGGCATACGAGCAGCAGCTGCGCACCCAAAGCGCCAGTTAATGTACGCCGTAGGGTCGCCATTAATGGCGACCGCTATACACTGAAACCCGCTTCGGCGGGTTTTTTTATGCCTGTTTCGGCAAAAAGCAAAAAAATCCCGCGCAGCAGAGGAATTAACAATTCTATGTGATATATAGTTTTACGAAT
>NZ_DAMBSA010000470.1:0-3330 GCF_032054795.1 Pantoea sp. CTOTU49201 | reverse complement strand
GTGCCGGGCGTGAAGTCTACCAGGCGGTTAAAAATTGGCACTGCGCTGGCATCGACGCTAGTTCCCGAGGTGTACAACTGCGGGTTGAAGTTCTCTGGCGATCCTTCAGAACAGTAAACCAGCGTTTTTGCCGAAACCCCGCCCGCGACCGCCAAGCCGATTGCCGTGAGAGTGAGATTTGCCATCATTTTTTTCATCATGATCCTCGCTTTTTATTGACTTCCATGAGTCTGCTTCGTTATTTAATGTTCATCTGATTAATAAATAACATGATTTAACCAGCACGCGTACTACAGACGCCGCAATGCTAATAAGGAATTGTGATGACAGACCAACTTGCCAGCCAATTGACCCAGCGTTTCTACCGTTATCTGGCGGTTTCCAGCCAAAGCGATGCCAAATCAACCACGCTGCCGAGTACGCCGTCCCAACATGCAATGGCGGAGTTACTGGCAAAGGAGCTGGGCGAACTGGGATTGCAGGATATTGTGATTGACCAGCACGCTACGGTCACGGCGGTGAAACCCGGCAATCGCCCTGATGCGCCGCGCATCGGTTTTATCACCCATATCGATACCGTGGATGTTGGCCTGTCGCCGGATATCCATCCGCAAACCTTCACGTTCACCGGCGAAGATCTGTGTCTTAACAGCACACAGGACATCTGGCTGCGCGTGGCGGAACATCCGGAAATCAAACCCTATATCGGTCAGGAGATTATCTTCAGCGACGGTACCAGTGTGCTGGGCGCCGACAACAAAGCCGCCGTGACGGTGGTGATGACGCTGCTGGAGAACCTGCGCGGCGATCACGGTGATATCGTGGTGGCGTTTGTGCCCGATGAAGAGATTGGCCTGCGCGGCGCCAAAGCGCTCGATCTGGAGCAGCGCTTTAACGTCGATTTCGCCTGGACTATCGACTGCTGCGAATTGGGTGAAGTGGTGTATGAAAACTTCAATGCCGCCGCCGCTGAGCTGGTGTTTACCGGCGTGCCGGCGCATCCGATGTCGGGCAAAGGCGTGTTGGTCAATCCGCTGCTGATGGCTCATGACTTCATCTCGCGCTTTGATCGCTTAAAAACCCCCGAACATACCGAAGGCCGCGAAGGTTATATCTGGTTCAACGATATGAATGCCAACGCCAGCCGCGCGGTGTTGAAAGCCTCGATTCGTGATTTCGATTTGCAGGGCTTTGATGCGAAGAAACAGCAACTGGTGGAAGTGGCCGACGAAATTGCCGCGCGTTATCCCACCGGCCATGTAGCGCTGACGATTAACGACACTTACAGCAATATCAGTAATGCGATTGGTGAGGATCGTCGCGCGATTGATTTGATTTTTGCTGCGCTGCAGCAGGTGGGCGTGGAGCCGAAAGTGATCCCGATGCGCGGCGGCACCGACGGTGCAGCGCTGTCAGCCAAAGGATTACTGACGCCAAACTTCTTCACCGGCGCGCACAATTTCCATTCGCGCTTTGAGTTTTTGCCGGTTCCCTCGTTTGTGAAGTCGTATCAGGTTGCTGAAGCTCTGTGTTATTTAGCCGCGAAATAATAGAAAAAAGGTCGTCATTAATGACGACCCTACGGTTGGATTGAGGTCGCCAAACATGGCGACCTTTTTAACTTTATTTGCTAGCTGAAACATCAATTCCAGGGAAGAATTTCGCCGCCAGTTTGGTGACGGTGCCATCGCTCTGCACCTTGGTGATCGCCGCATCCAGCTCTTGTTTCAGTTTGGCATCGCCTTTACGCAGGCCAAAACCAATACCGGTACCGAGAATGGTGTCATCTTCTACCGGCTTGCCGACAAAAGCGAAACCTTTACCCTGCGGTTTTTCGAGGAAACCTGATTGACCTGCAGCAGACATCACCAGCGTGCCGTCAAGACGACCCGCAACCATGTCGTTGTAAACCTGGTTCTGATCCTGATAAGAAGTCACTGTAACGCCCTGCGCTTCCCAGTGTTTCTTGGCATAGGTTTCCTGAATCGAACCCTGTAGCACACCGATGTTTTTGCCTTTCAGCGATTCGGCGGTAGGCAGCAACTTCTCGCCCTCTTTCACGATAAGCATGGTCGGAATGCGGTAGATCGGTTTAGTGAAGTCGATGCTTTTCGCACGCGCTTCGGTAATGTTCATCGCGGAGTTGATGGCATCAAATTTTTTCGCCTGCAGAGCCGGAATCAGCGCATCAAAGCTGCTTTCCACCCATTTACAGTCGAAGTGACCTACCTGACAAATCGCTTTACCCAGTTCGACATCGAAACCTTCCAGTTCGCCTTGCGCATTGCGGCTCTCAAATGGCGGATATTGTGATTCCAGACCATAGCGTAAGGTTTCCTGCGCCAGCGCGTGCGCCGAGGTCAGCATGCCCAGAGCGACAAACAGTGCGTTCAATTTTTTCATTATATTTACCCCTAAGTTACCCTTTGACCTGGCAGAGCGCTTCTGCACCGGCCTGAAGTGTTGCGTCGTCTTTTGCGAATGACAGGCGAATTAATTTATTGTCAGTGCCGTCCATATAAAACGCCGACAACGGAATGGTGGCCACACCGTGATCGACGATGAGACGTTTTACCATTTCGCTATCACTTTCGTCACTGAAATGTCCGTAGCTGGCCAACATAAAGAACGAACCGGCGCTCGGTAGCAGCTTAAATGGCGAATCCTGCATCAACGCCAACAGGCGATCGCGTTTTTCCTGATAGAACGGCGACAGCTGCAGATAGTTTTGCGGGTTTTGCAGATAGTGAGCAAAACCGACCTGCATCGGCGTATCGGCGGCGTACATCATGAACTGATGGACTTTGACGATCTCTTCCATCAGCGTTGCCGGTGCCAGCGCATAACCCACACGCCAACCGGTTACGTGGAAGGTTTTGCCAAAGGATGAAACCACCACGCTGCGCTGCGCCAGTTCCGGATGCGTTGCCATGCCGCAGTGCTTACGGCCATCAAACAAAATATGTTCGTAGACTTCGTCAGACAGCACCACGATATCGGTGTTGCGCGTCAACGCGGCTAACTGATCCAGATCCGCAGCTGACAGCACCTGCGCGCTAGGATTGTGCGGCGTGTTGATGATGATCATGCGGGTGCGCGGCGTAATGGTGGCGCGCAGTTCGTCCCAGTTGATAGCGAAATCAGGTACCTGCAACTTCAGACCAATCGGCGTAGCGCCTTGCAGACGGACCACCGGCGCGTAGCTGTCAAAAGCCGGTTCGAAGAAGATCACTTCATCGCCCGCATGTACCAGCGCGGAAATCGCCATGTAAATACCCTGGCTGGCGCTGCCGGTGATCAGCACTTCGCTGCCGGCATCATATTGCTGGC
>NZ_DAMBSA010000469.1:0-3334 GCF_032054795.1 Pantoea sp. CTOTU49201 | reverse complement strand
AGTTACGCTTGCAGCTCGCGAATCCGCGCGAAGGGCAGGCGCGGGAGATCACGCGCGAATTACTGCAGCTGGCGAGTGCCGCGATTCTGCTCAAAGTGGCAGATCCGCCGCTGGCCGATGGCTGGTGTCAGCAGCATCTTGATCTGCGCGGCACGCGTGCATTGAGCGACGATCTCTGCGCGCGCTTACTGTTGCGCTGCAGTGCCGCTTGACGGCGCGCCATACAGAATGGCGGTAGCGTACCAGAAGCTGGGAATGGTGGTTTCATCCAGCATTAGAATTTGATAGTAAACCGCGCCCGCCTGATTGGCCTTAGCGGCAATAGCGCGCTGCGCATCATCCGGCGATCCGCGTGTGGTGGCGGTGATATTGCCGAGCTTTGGCAGACCATAACTTTGCGCGCGTGAAATCTCCTGCGCTTGCTGCGTGGGTGGCGGCGGAGCTTGTGGCGTGGTGGTGAAAGCGGCGCAGCCGCTGAGCAGCAGCGTTATGGCCAAATAGAGAGTACGCATAGCAACTCCTGAAGCAGGAAGATGGCTCAAGTGTAAGCCATCTTCCTGTGGCTTTTAGTCCTTCAGATGAAAAATGCTCACCAGCTGCGTCAGATGATGACCTTTCTTACTCAGATGATTGGCAGTGGTTTCTGACTGGTTAATCATATCGCTGCTTTGATGCGTGGCCTGGCTGATGTGATTCATCGCCAGATTCACCTGACCAATGCCCGCCGCCTGTTCCTGCGCGGCAATATTGATCTCGCCCATCAGCGTTTTAACCTGCTCGATGTGATTGACGATATGGCTCATCGCATCGCGCGTCTGCTCAGATAGCGTATGGCCGGCCGCCACTTTATCGATTGAGCTGGCAATCAAGCCATCAATCTCTTTGGCTGCCGTGGCACTGCGCTGTGCCAGCGCGCGTACTTCCGCCGCCACCACCGCAAAGCCTTTACCGTGTTCACCTGCGCGCGCTGCTTCAACCGCCGCATTGAGCGCCAGAATGTTGGTCTGGAAGGCAATCGACTCAATCACGTGGGTGATATCGGCGATGCTCTGCGACGCCACACGAATCTCCGACATGGTTTCCACCGAACGTGCCACGGTGCTGCCGCCGTGATTCACGGTGTTAGCCGCTTCACCGACCAGCGCCATCGCCTGACGCACATTGGCTGCGGTTTGTGCCACGGTGGCGCCAAACTGCTCCATGCTGGCCGAGGTTTCCTCCACGCTGCTGGCCTGACGTCCAATCTGCTCGCTGATGCTGGAGCTGCTGGCAGCGATGGTATCGGTGCCGCTGCTGATTTCACGCGCCGCCGAACGCACCTGACTGACCACTTTCTCCAGCCCATCGCCAATTCCGTTAATCGCGCTGACCAACTGACCAATCTCATCACGACGTGAAGAGTCGAGATGTGCCTGCAGATTACCGGCGGCGTACTGTTCTGCCAGATGAATCACCTGTTGCAGCGGACGCGTGATGGCGCGGCGGCTGTACCACATAAAGCCCATGGCAAAAGCGATCACCAGCGCCAGCCCAATCGTCATAAACAGGTTACGGCTGTGCGTGATTGGCGCCAGCAGGCTGGCACGGCTCACTTCACCGGCGATAACCCAGTTCCAGCCGGGAAGCTGCTGCCACGCCAGCAGTTTGGTTTCGCCATCCAGTTCAACCGCCACTAATCCCTTCGGCTGGCTAAGCAGTTGCTGCTGCGTGGCGTTATCCCAGCGCGGCAGTTTGCCTTCAGCGTGACGATCAAACAGATATTGGCCCTGGCTGCTGCCCGGCGCACCGTTCAAAACCGAGAAGGTGCCGCTGTCGCCAAGATGGCGCGCCAGCACTTTGTCACGCATCAGCGCGTATTGCGCATCGATCTGCACCCCGACGAACAGGATGGCGATCACCGTGCCGCTGCTATCCTGCACCGGCTGATACTGCGTGATGTAACGATGGCCGAACAGCGTCGCCAGGCCGCGATACACCGTGCCCTGATTGATGCTGCGCCAGGCCGCGCTGCTGCGATCCAGCTTGGTGCCCACCGCGCGGCTGCCATCCTCTTTTTTTAGCGAGGTAGCGATACGAATGTAATCCTCGCCGTCACGCACGAAGATGGTGGAAACCGCACCGGTGCGATCGAGAAAATCATCCACCGCGATTTGATCGAGGTTGAGGGTTTTCAATCCCGCACGCAGCGTTGGCGTGCTGAATTCGCCCACCTGAACACGTTCGCTGTCGTCGCGACTAAAACGTTTTGGCAAGAAGCTTTGGAACAGTTTGGTGTAATTCGCCACCTCTTCCGACAGCGTGGCGTTGAACATGGTGGCCATTTCATTAATGCCTTGCACCTGATTCTGCATATCATCGGTTGCCAGCTGCTCCAGCTGACGTGCCGCGTTATGGCTCAGGGTTAAGGTCAGAGTAAATAGCACAATTGCCACGCTCAAAGACGTCAATACAGACAGCTTGATTCCGAGACCCATGGCGCTGAGAGAAAGACGCTTCATAAAGTACCTTTTGAGATTATTGAAGGGGTACAAGATCAACGGCAAAGCGGGCTAAATGTTTAGGGCAGAAATTATTCAAACTTAATGTGAAGTGGCTCGCATTTTGTCCGGCAGCGCTTACACTGAGTCCAGTGATAATCATTCTCAATGGAGGCGGTATGATTGAGTTGGCAACGGAGAATCTGGCAGGCATCGAATGTATTCACGCAGCACCGGCCGGGCAGCGCCAGGCGCGCTTACCAACGGTGCTGTTCTATCACGGTTTTACCTCATCGAAAGAGGTTTACAGCTACTTTGCCGTGGCGCTGGCGCAGGCCGGTTTCCGCGTGATCATGCCCGATGCGGACATGCACGGCGCGCGCTATAACGGCGATACCGACGCGCGCATGACCCACTTCTGGGAGATCCTTAAGCAGAACATTGATGAAGTGCCGTTGCTGGAAAAGGTGCTGCGCGATAACGACTGGATTGCCGATGAGCGTTTTGCCGTGGCGGGAGCCTCGATGGGCGGCATGACCGCGCTGGGCGCAATGGCGCGCTATCCGCAAATCCACAGCGTGGCGTGTTTGATGGGTTCCGGCTACTTCATGCAGCTGAGTCATACGCTGTTTCCGCCGCTGGTGGCGCGTACGCCAGAACAGAAAGAGGCTTTTACCGCGCGTTTAGCGCCGCTGGCGCCGTACGATCCCAGCGAGCAACTGGAGAAACTGGCGAATCGACCTTTACTGCTGTGGCACGGCGAAGCGGATGAAGTTGTGCCCTTTGCCGAAACGGCGCGTCTACAGAAAGCGTTAGGCGAGGCGCAACTCGATCAACAGATGACCGCGCTTTCCGAA
>NZ_DAMBSA010000468.1:0-3357 GCF_032054795.1 Pantoea sp. CTOTU49201 | reverse complement strand
TCGGCGAAACCCAGGTGTTTGCCATGCTCGATCCCAATTCGGCAGCGGCACAGAATCTGCTCAACAGCCGGGGCTTTAAGCTGGTGCTGATGCGGCAGACCGAAGAGGATGAGTATTGGCAGCTGTTCGATGCGCAGGCGCATCCGTGCTTCCCGCTGTCGCGCAAAATCCAGTTTCTGGTGGTGTTGAGCACGCCGCAATACAAAGTGCCGAGCGGCGTGATGCCCGGCACCGAAGTCGGACGCCGTGTGAAAGCCAAAGTGCTGCAGCGCTCCAGCCAGGCGGAGTTCACCTCGGCGGTGAAAGCGCGCTACGGCGCCTGCATCATCACCGGCACGCAACTGACCGAACGTCACAGCTGGCCGTGGGTGGAAGCCTGCTACATCGACACGCAAGAGAATGAAGAGGGCTTTTTGGCGGATAACAGCGCAGATAATGGCTTATTCCTGCGCAGCGACCTGCAGCGGTTGTTTATCAACAAAATGATAAGCATCAACGCGGAAACCGGTCAGGTGCTGTTTAATCCTGCGCTGGAAACTGAAGCGTTGATTACCCCTTTTTATCAGGCACTTGAGGGCAAAGTTTGCGAATTATGGGACGCGGTGCCGCCTGGCACGCGGGAAAGACTGCGTAATATGCGCTAACGCCCGCGCGGATGGCGGTGCGATCCACCGCCATCCATAACAAATTTGAAATAACCTCGCTTTTGCCCGCCTATTCTGCCAATCAAAACCCCTACAGAATTGGATAATCATGCCGATAACTTTACTAACGCAGGGTAGTCAACGTGAACGATCTCTATACCGCCGATGGCGTGATGGATAAACATTCGCTCTGGCAGCGCTACGTTCCTCTGGTGCGGCATGAAGCGTTGCGCCTGCAGGTACGTTTGCCAGCCAGCGTTGAGCTTGACGATCTGCTGCAGGCCGGTGGCATTGGCTTATTAAATGCCGTGGAGCGCTACGATGCGCTACAGGGCACCGCCTTTACCACCTACGCCGTGCAGCGTATCCGGGGAGCAATGCTGGATGAACTGCGCAGCCGCGACTGGGCACCACGCAGCGTTCGCAGAAATGCGCGCGAAGTAGCAGGTGCCATGCATCAGGTAGAACAAGCGTTGGGGCGCTCGGCTACTGAGCAGGAAGTGGCTGAGCGACTGAATGTTTCGCTGGAGGAGTATCGGCAGATTCTGCTCGATACCAACAACAGCCAACTCTTCTCCTACGACGAGTATCGGGAAGAACACGGCGACAGTGCGGAGCTGGTGACGGAGGGGCATGAGGAAGCCAACCCGCTTCATCAGTTGTTGGAAGGAAACCTACGTGACCGCGTAATTGAAGCGATTGAGGCGTTGCCTGAACGTGAAAAACTCGTGCTCACACTGTACTACCAGGAAGAACTGAACCTGAAGGAGATTGGCGCGGTGCTGGAAGTGGGGGAATCCCGCGTCAGCCAACTGCACAGTCAGGCGATCAAACGCCTGCGTGCCCGATTATCGGGGGCGCGCTAACAGACTCAGTTCCTGGCGATCGAAAAAAACAATAAAACCGGGGACTCAGCAATGGGAGCCAAAGTTAAAGCCAGACCTTTAAGTCGCTATCTTAAAGACTATAAGCACAGCCAAAGCAATTGTTCACACTGTGGCAAAGTTTTAGATCGTATGGCGTTAGTCTTTCGCGGCCAGATCATCAATAAAGAGGCCATCGCACGCATGGACCAAATGATTGACGATCAGGTGTGGATGAAACTCCAGCCAGAATTGACCGCCTTGTGTCGTTTCTGCAGCGATATTTTTTGTAATACCCATCCGAATTACTTCGACATTATGGCGTTTAAGCAATACCTGTTTGAGCAGACGGAGATGAGCCACAGTACCATACGTGAGTATGTGGTACGTTTGCGTCGGCTTGATGACATGCTGAAGGCGAAAAATTTCCCGGCCGATCGTTTACGGGGCAATAGCTGGCATGAGTGTCTGGAGAACGATCTGCCTGATGCGGGCAATAACAATTACCGCATCGCACTGCGTAAATATGACCAGTTTTTAGGCTGGCAGCAGGGCTGATGGTGAATCCACCCTTGTTGTTGTCGAGCATGACAGCAACAAGGGCAGCACGCGGTGAATTCCGGGTGCGACTTTTCTCATCTTCTGCAACACTGTATGGATAACTGCACATTGCCCGAATGGAGGCTGCATTGTCCTTACATCTTCTGCACCAGTTCCCACGTCTTGAATTACTCGGTGCACCTACGCCGCTTGAGCATTTGCCACGGCTTTCTGACTATCTTGGTCGCGATATCTTTATTAAGCGCGATGACTTCACGCCGGTCGCTCTCGGCGGCAATAAACTGCGTAAACTCGAATTCCTGGCTGCGGATGCGCTGCGCGAAGGCGCGGACGTGCTGCTGACAGCGGGCGCGATTCAATCTAACCACGTGCGCCAAACCGCTGCCGTGGCCGCGAAGCTCGGACTGAAGTGTGTGGCGCTGCTGGAAAACCCGATTGGCACCACAGCAGAAAACTACCTCAGCAACGGCAACCGTTTGTTGCTCGACTTGATGGATGTGGAAATCGTCATGGTCGATGCGCTGAACAATCCCACTGAACAGCTGGCCGCGCAGGCCGAACACCTCGAAGCGCAGGGATTCCGTCCGTACATTGTGCCGGTCGGCGGCTCCAATGCGCTTGGTGCGCTCGGCTACGTTGAGTGCGCGCAGGAGATTGCCCATCAAAGCGAAGGCGTGGTGGATTTCGCTGCGGTGGTGGTGGCTTCCGGCAGTGCCGGCACGCACGCGGGTTTGGCGATTGGTCTGGAGCAGTTGCTGCCGGAAACCGAGCTGGTGGGCGTCACCGTATCGCGCAAAGTCGAGGCGCAGTTGCCGGTGGTGGAACGCATTCGTAGCGCGTTAGCCGAGCAGCTGGAAGTGCAGGCTAAAGCACCGATCACCTTGTGGGATGATTACTTCGCGCCGCGTTACGGCGAGCCGAACGAAGAAGGCATGGCGGCGGTGAAACTGCTGGCGCGGCTCGAAGGCATCATGCTCGATCCGGTCTACACCGGCAAAGCGATGGCGGGATTAATCGATGGTATTGCGCAAAATCGCTTCCGTCGTGAAGGTCCGCTGCTGTTCGTGCATACCGGTGGATCGCCGGCGTTATTTGCTTATCACCCTTCGGTCTGAGACAGAACGTAAAAACGGTTTATAATCCAGCGGTTATTCAAACGGTCGCCGTTGAGGGCGGCCTGACAAAGCACACAACAACACATCACAATAAATGGGGTAAACATGACTTTCTCTCCAATTCGTCGCCAAATGGTGATGGGCATGATGGCGGTCGCGCTGGTTGCGGGCGTT
>NZ_DAMBSA010000467.1:0-3360 GCF_032054795.1 Pantoea sp. CTOTU49201 | reverse complement strand
CTGATATGCAGCAGCGCCGTGAGAAGATTCTGGAGATGATCCGCGAAGACGGCACAGTCACGGTTAAAGCGCTGACCGACACCTTCGGCCGGACCGAAGCCACCATTCGCACCGACCTGCGCATGTTGCAGCAAGAGGGCCACGTGCAGCGTTATCACGGCGGTGCCACCTTGATGACCGGCAAGCAGAATACCGGCGCAATGTTGCTGGAGCGTCAGACGCATCTTGAAGAAAAACAGGCGATTGGCCGTCTTGCCGCGCAGCATGTAGAAAATGGCGATACGGTGATTTTCGATTCCGGTACCACCACCACGGCGATTGCCGAGGCGATTAGCCATATTCGTCGGTTATCGGTGATTACCACGGCGGTGAATATCGCGCTGAAGCTGGGCGGCGAGCCGGGCATTAATATTTTGCTGACCGGTGGGACGTTCAAGTTCCCTACGCTTTCGACTTCGGGCGAGAAAGCCGCTTCTTTTTTCGAAAACGTGCTGGCGGAAAAGCTGTTTCTTGCCACGGCCTGTATCTCGCCGCGTCTGGGGTTGAGCTTTCCCAGCGAGACCGATATCAAGGTGAAAATGGCGATGATCAAGTCAGCCAACACCGTGTATGTGGTGGCGGATTCCAGCAAGATCGATAAGGTGTCGATGTTCGCGCTGCCGTGCGACTGGAGCCATATTCACTATCTGATTACCGATAGCGGCATTTCTCCTGCGCAGGTTGCGGCGTTTGAGGCGTTAGGCGTGGAAGTGTTGGTGGCGCAATCGGCGTTGGCGCAGAAGCGCGCGGTGTAAAACCAGGTGGGCATAAATGCCCACCCTATGCGGTTTTGTAGGGTCGGCATTGATGCCGACCGCTCGCTAACCGTTAAAACCCTAAGCTATCCAGCAGGTCATCAACCTGATCCTGGTTCGCCACCACGCCGGGTGCATTGGCGTGGATCTGCGGACCGTTCAGCAGGCTGTTGCCCTCTTTACGCGCCGCGGCGTTGGCTTCTGGCATATTCTCCAGCAGCACCATCAACAACTGACGCTCGATCTCCTGGATCACATCCATCATGCGCTTGATCACCTGACCGGTAAGGTCCTGGAAATCCTGCGCCATCATGATTTCGAGCAACTGCTTATTGGTGTACGACGTGTGTCCCGGAACGTCAGTCAGGAACTGGCGCGTATCCGAAACCAACTCGCGCGCATCAGTCAGTTCAATCGGATTTTCAAACCACGCATCCCACCGGCCTTTCAGCTGGTTGGCGCCGGCTTCCATTTGGTCCTGGTGTGGCTGCGCTGCATCAACGCAGTTCAACGCACGTTCTGCCGCTTGCGCCGTCATTTGCACAACATAATCCAGAAGATCGCGCGCATCAGGAATCGCTTCCGCCGCTTCAGCAATCGCCTGGTCTAACCCCAGCTCACGCAGACTGTCACGCAACATGCGCGTCAGTGAGCCGATGCGGGTAATAATGTCGTGTGCCGAGGCTTCTTCGGTTGATTTCGGAAGGTCGCTCATCACATCTCCTTACATACCCAGTTTTTCGAATATTTTGCCTAACTTCTCTTCCAGCGTGGCCGCCGTGAACGGTTTCACCACGTAGCCGCTGGCGCCCGCCTGCGCGGCCGCGATGATGTTCTCTTTCTTCGCTTCCGCGGTCACCATCAGCACCGGCAGTTTATTCAGCGTGGCGTCAGCACGAATGGTTTGCAGCAGCTCCAGACCGTCCATGTTCGGCATGTTCCAGTCGGAAACCACGAAATCAAAGCCACCGGCACGCAGTTTGGTCAGGGCATCGACGCCATCTTCTGCTTCTTCGACGTTATTGAATCCAAGCTCTTTCAGCAGGTTACGGACGATACGACGCATCGTATTGAAGTCATCCACCACCAAAAAGCGCATATTTTTATCAGCCATATCTACTCCCGTGTTGTCTCGTCCAGCAGGACGGGCTCGTTAAATTCGCAATGCCTGTCCGGCGCTAATTTTCGCCAGCATGTGCTGACTGATGTGGCCTAAATCGACCACTTCACTGGTGCCACCCATCGCAATCGCTTCGCGCGGCATACCAAATACCACGCAGCTGGCTTCATCCTGCGCGATGGTCCAGGCGCCCGCGCGATGCATTTCCAGCATCCCGGCCGCGCCGTCGTTACCCATCCCGGTCAGAATTACACCCACCGCATTTCGTCCTGCGTGCACCGCCACCGAACGGAACAGCACATCTACCGATGGCTTGTGTCGGTTCACTGGCGGACCGTCATTCAGTTTCACTACATAGTTGGCACCGCTACGGCCCAGCTCCATGTGCATGGCGCCTGGCGCAATATAGGCGTGGCCCGGCAGAATACGCTCGCCGTCTTCCGCCTCTTTCACGGTGATCTGGCACAGCTTGTTCAGACGCTCGGCAAACGAGCGGGTAAAGCCAGGCGGCATATGTTGAGTAATCAGCAGCGCCGGGCTGGTCGCTGGCAGCGGCTGCAGCACATGGCGAATCGCCTCGGTACCGCCAGTAGAAGAGCCGATGGCGATCAGCTTTTCACTACTCAGCAGCGGGCCCGCTTTCAGCGTCACCGGCATCGGCGTGGAGGCACGCACATGCAGCTTGGCGCGCGCGGCGGCGCGGATCTTGTCGGCAATCATCTGGCTGTACGCCAGCATGCCTTCGCGAATACCGAGCTGCGGCTTGGTGACGAAATCCACCGCACCCAACTCCAGCGCGCGCAGCGTTACTTCTGAACCTTTACCGGTCAGCGAGGAGACCATCACCACCGGCATTGGACGCAGGCGCATCAGCTTCTCGAGGAAATCGAGGCCATCCATGCGCGGCATCTCCACATCCAGCGTCAACACCTGCGGGTTATACTGTTTGATTAAATCCCGCGCCACCAGCGGATCTGGCGCACTCGCGACCATCTCCATATCGGGATGGCTGTTGATGATCTCGGTCATCAACTGTCGCATTAGCGCAGAGTCATCCACGCACATCACGGTGATTTTGCTCATCGTCTTTCCTTGCTCAGTCCATAGACTGTCTGTCCACGCAGCCAGAACTCTTTGCTGATCTGACTAAAGTTCTCGGAATGCCCGGCAAACAGCAGACCGCCGGGTTTCAGCAGGGGCACAAAACGGCGCAGAATCTGTTCCTGCGTCTCTTTATCGAAATAGATCATCACGTTGCGACAGAAAATTGCGTCGAACGGACCCGGCAACGCCCAGTCGTTAGCCAGTAAATTCAGTTGCGTATAGTTCACCATGTTGGCGAGGTCGGAACGCACGCGCACCATGCCTTCGTGCGGACCGGTGCCGCGCAGGAAAAAGCGCTGCAGCTGTGACTGCGACAAGGTACGCAGCTCTTCCTGGCGATAA
>NZ_DAMBSA010000466.1:0-3368 GCF_032054795.1 Pantoea sp. CTOTU49201 | reverse complement strand
AAGAGAAGAACGGCCATTCTCCGGCCGAGCATTTGGCGCATGGTTTAATGCCGTGGGTAAACTGGCTGATTCTGCCACTGTTCGCCTTTGCCAACGCCGGCATCTCGCTGAGCGGCATTACCTTTATGGATGCGCTGTCGCCAGAGCCGCTGGGCATCATTCTCGGCTTGCTGATTGGTAAACCGTTGGGCATCACGTTGTTCTGCTGGCTGGCAGTGAAGTGGCGGCTGGCGGTGCTACCCGGAGGCACCACCATACGCGATATCATGGCGATTGGTGTGCTATGCGGTATCGGTTTCACCATGTCGATCTTTATTAGTTCGCTAGCATTTGACGCCGCCCACGAGCAACTGGTGACCTTCTCCAAACTGGGGATTCTCAGTGGCTCGCTGCTTTCGGCGGTCATTGGCTACACGCTGCTGCGTATCAAATTGCGTTAAAAGAGGAAGGAGGCGAAAGCCTCCTTTTTTTGCCGATGAATCAGCTCAATTTTAATCATCTCTACTATTTCTGGCAGGTGTGTAAAACCGGCTCGGTGGTGCGTGCTGCGGATGTGCTGTGCCTGGCGCCACAGACGGTTACTGGCCAGATCAAATCGCTGGAAGAGCAACTCGGCGGCGTGCTTTTTCGCCGTCAGGGACGCGGTTTGGTGCCCAATGAGCTTGGCCAACTGGTGTTCCGCTATGCCGATCGCATGTTCATGCTGAGTCAGGAGATGCTCGATATCGTTAATTACCGCAAAGAGTCGCATCTGCTGTTTGATGTTGGCGTGGCGGATGCGTTGTCAAAGCAGTTGGTGAGCAAGGTGCTGGAGGCTGCGGTGGTGGCTGAAGAGCGAATCCACCTGCGTTGCTTTGAATCAACGCACGAGATGCTGCTGGAACAGCTAAGCCAGCACAAGCTGGATATGATCCTCTCCGATTGTCCGATTGATTCCACTCAGCAGGAAGGGTTGTTTTCGGTCAAGCTGGGCGAATGTCCGATCAGCTTCTGGTGCAACACGCCATTACCGACGCTGCCGTTTCCTGCCTGCCTGGAAGAGCGTCAATTGCTGATTCCGGGCCGTCGCTCGATGCTGGGTCGCAAACTGCTGAACTGGATCCAAAGCCAGGGCTTGCAGGTGGAGATTCTGGGTGAGTTTGATGATGCGGCATTAATGAAGGCATTTGGTGCGCTGAACAACGCGATATTTGTGGCTCCCACACTGTATGGCGACGAGATTTACCATGATGATGCCATCAAGGAGATTGGTCGTTTGGATGCGGTGATGGAGGAGTATCACGTGATCTTTGCTGAGCGGATGATTCAGCATCCGGCGGTACAGCGGATCTGCCATCGCGACTTTAGTGCGCTGTTTACCCCTGAATTGCAGGCATAAAAAAACCGGCTAAGCGCCGGTTCTTTTTTACAAAGCGATTAACAGACGGGCGATTAAGCCAGTTTGTTGATCTGTGCAGTCAGGTTTGCTTTATGACGTGCAGCTTTGTTTTTGTGGATCAGACCTTTAGCAGCCTGACGGTCCACGAGTGGTTGCATTTCGTTGAATGCGTTCTGCGCAGCAGCTTTGTCGCCTGTTGCGATAGCCGCGTATACTTTCTTAATGAAAGTACGCATCATTGAACGGTTGCTTGCGTTATGCTTGCGACGTTTCTCAGATGTTACGGCGCGTTTCTTAGCTGATTTGATATTAGCCAAGGTCCAACTCCCAAATGTGATCTATATGGACAAATCAAAGGCCGAGGACTATGCCTTTTGCGCCTTCTTATGTCAATGGATTTGTGCAAATAAGCGTCGTTTTAAAAACAACACTCGATTACGTAATTGATGGCGCAGGATTCTACCAGCAACGCGGCGTTGAATACAGTATTTCGCAGCAAAAATCTTCAGATCCTTGCTAAGCAACTGGCTACGCGTGGAATAAGCCGCGCCAGAAGCAGGAAAGGCACGTATACGGGTTAACCTAAACGCCATTCAAGGGTATAATCCGCCGATTTCCACCGGTTTGAGTCAGCCATGAAGTTTATCCGCGGTATTTATAATCTGAAAGAGCAGCATCGCGGCTGCGTCCTGACCATTGGTAATTTCGACGGCGTACATCGCGGCCACCAGGCTTTGATGGCGCAGCTGATTGCCGAAGGACGAAAACGCAATCTGCCGGTGGTGGTGATGGTATTTGAGCCACAACCGCTTGAGCTGTTTGCCGGCGATAAAGCCCCGGCGCGCCTTACGCGTTTGCGTGAAAAGCTGAAGTACCTCGAACAAGCGGGCGTTGATGCCGTACTCTGCGTACGTTTTGATCGTCGCTTCGCTGCGCATTCGGCGCAGAGTTTTATTTCCGAATTGCTGGTGGACAAGCTGAACGTCAAGTTCTTGGCTGTCGGCGATGATTTCCGCTTCGGCGCTGGTCGCCAGGGGGATTTCCTGTTATTACAGAAAGCCGGTGCGGAGTATGGCTTTGAGGTCATCAGCACCCAAACCTATTGCGATAGCGGCAAGCGCATCAGCAGCACCGCCGTTCGTCAGGCGCTGGCGCAGGATGATTTTGCGCAAGCCGAAGCGCTGCTGGGCCATCCGTTCAGCATCTCAGGTCGCGTAGTGCATGGCGATGCACTCGGGCGCACCATCGGTTTCCCAACGGCTAATCTCCCTTTGCGTCGCACCGTTACGCCGGTTAAAGGCGTGTTTGCGGTGGAAGTGTTGGGCCTCGGCGATCAGCCGCTGCCTGGCGTGGCCAATATTGGTACGCGCCCAACGGTAAAAGGTTTACGTCAGCAGCTTGAAGTTCACCTGCTCGACACAAATATGAATCTCTATGGGCGTCACATTGAAGTGGTGCTGAAACAGAAGATTCGCGATGAACAGCGTTTCGCTTCGCTGGACGCGCTGAAAGAACAAATTGCGAAAGATGTGGTGACGGCCCGCCAATTCTTTGGGCTAAAAACACCGGTTTAATGACCGAAATACGGAATCGAGAATCTGATGAGTGACTATAAATCTACCCTGAATTTGCCGGAAACGGGGTTCCCGATGCGTGGCGATCTGGCCAAGCGTGAACCGGGAATGCTGCAACGTTGGTATGATGACAACCTGTACGGCATCATCCGCGAAGCCAAGAAAGGGAAAAAAACCTTTATTTTGCATGATGGCCCTCCTTATGCGAACGGCAGCATTCATATTGGTCACTCAGTTAACAAGATTCTGAAAGACATTATCGTTAAGTCGAAAGGCATGGCGGGCTTTGACTCGCCGTATGTTCCAGGTTGGGACTGCCACGGTTTGCCGATTGAGCACAAAGTTGAGCAGATGATTGGTAAGCCGGGCGAGAAAGTCAGCGCGGCTGAATTCCGTGCCGCTTGCCGCCAATACGC
>NZ_DAMBSA010000465.1:0-3374 GCF_032054795.1 Pantoea sp. CTOTU49201 | reverse complement strand
ATAATTAACTTTACTTCGTTCCTTCCGGGAATATAATGGCCGCAATTTCAAAGCAGGAGAGTTCAGTTGGACAGTCACCCTTTTAGTTGGCATCACAAGGCAAGCTGACGCGCGAACTTTTTTGTCGCTGCTTGCCACCATGGCGGGCAGCAATCCTCCCTTTTCTGATGATTGTTCCCTTAAAACGACACTGTAACGGGCCAAAGCCCGTGGGGATATCATCATGCACATGATTTTTAACACACTTTTCCCTCCGCCTCGATACGCGCGCTGAACCCCAGCGTGCTGATTTGCGCTGCGCATTAGACAGCTTTTCGCTGTTCGATTGCGTGGTGTTTACCTTCGTCTTTATTTATTACTCGTTATTTTTCGAGCGACTCTTTTCGTCTTTAATTTCCGGGAGGTCATATGGAAATTCCCGATAGGTTATTTTTAATTTAAAAAACGCATTGCCGTTAATTTAATTTGTGTGCCACGCACGCAGGGATTTTTATTGCCGTAATAAAGAGGAATGTCACTATGACTGACATGAAACTCAACCAGGAAAAAAAGGCCTGGAATACCACGCGCCAGCCGCGTCAAAAAACACCTCGTTACCTGATTGAAGATGAAGCCGGTTTCACTGCCGATGAAACGCTGGTGCGTCTACGCAGCGATGCGCTTGGCCTGAGTGAGCGTGAAGCCGAGGCACGTTTAGGCGTCTATGGCCGCAATCAGGTTGAACACGACAAAGCGCCACCGGCTTTATTGCAGCTGCTGCAGGCGTTCAACAATCCGTTTATCTATGTCCTGATGGCGCTGGCGTTGGTGAGCTTTTTCACTGATTTCTGGCTGCCGCTGCGCAACGGCGAGGAGACCGATCTGACCGGTGTCATCATCATTGTGACGATGGTAACGCTCAGCGGTTTGCTGCGCTTCTGGCAGGAGTTCCGCACCAATAAAGCGGCGCAGGCGCTGAAATCAATGGTGCGCACCACCGCAACGGTGCTGCGTCGTGAGTCAGCGCAGCAAGCGCCGCTCAAACAGGAAGTCGATATCGCCACGCTGGTGCCGGGTGACATCATCTATCTGTCGGCGGGGGATTTGGTGCCAGCCGATGTGCGCCTGCTGGATTCACGCGACCTGTTTATCAGCCAGGCGATTTTGACCGGCGAATCGTTACCGGTTGAGAAATATGACGTCACCGGCCACGTCACCAGTAAAAGCAGCGGTGCCAGCGAGCAGGGCACATCGCTGCTGGAACTCGGCAGCGTTTGCCTGATGGGCACCAACGTGTCGAGCGGCAGCGCCAAAGCGGTAGTGGTGGCAACCGGCAGTGAAACCTACTTCGGCAGCCTGGCGAAATCGATAGTTGGTAATCGCTCACAAACCGCTTTTGATCGTGGTGTAAACAGCGTGAGCTGGCTGCTGATCCGCTTCATGCTGGTGATGGTGCCGGTGGTTTTGCTGATTAATGGTTTGACCAAAGGCGACTGGCTGGATGCTTCGCTGTTTGCACTGGCGGTGGCGGTGGGCTTAACGCCTGAAATGTTGCCGATGATCGTCAGCTCCAATCTGGCGAAAGGTGCCATCGCCATGTCGCGGCGTAAAGTGATCGTCAAACGTCTGAATGCGATTCAAAACCTCGGCGCGATGGATATTCTCTGCACCGACAAAACCGGCACGCTGACGCAGGACAACATCATTCTGGAGCATCATCTGGATTGTGCTGGCGTGGAGAATTCTCGCGTGCTGATGCTGAGCTGGCTCAACAGCCATTATCAAAGCGGTACGTTGAATCTGATGGATCGCGCCATTTTGCAGTACGGCAAAAACCGCGTCAGCGAGGCGGTGGGCGATACCTATATCAAAGTGGATGAACTGCCGTTTGATTTCATTCGCCGTCGCGTCTCGGTGGTGGTGCGCGATCGTCGTCTCAATCAACAAATGCTGATCTGCAAAGGCGCGGTGGAAGAGATGCTGAGCATCGCGACTGCCGAGCGTGAAGGCAAACTGGTGCAGCCGCTGAACGAAACGCGTCGCGCAGAACTGCTGGCGCTGGCACATCAATATAATGAGCAGGGTTTCCGCGTGCTGCTGGTGGCGAGTCGCGTGCTGGCGGAGCCGGGTTTACAACAGCCGCTGAGCGTGGCGGATGAGCAAGGCTTAACGGTTGAAGGGCTGCTGACTTTCCTCGATCCACCGAAAGAGAGCGCCGCCAAAGCCATCGGCGCGCTGCGCGACAATGGCGTCAGCGTCAAAGTGCTGACCGGCGATAATCCGGTGGTCACCGCGCGTATTTGCCAGCAGGTTGGCATCGACAGCGGCGCGATCATCACCGGCGACCAGATTGCCCTGATGAGCGACGAGCAGCTGGCCGATGCCGCCGCGCAGAGTTCAGTATTCGCTAAACTCACGCCGCTGCAGAAATCACGCATCCTGCGCGCGCTGCAGCAGCAAGGCCACACCGTTGGCTTCCTCGGCGACGGGATTAATGATGCGCCGGCGCTGCGTGATGCTGATGTCGGGATTTCCGTGGATAGCGCGGCGGACATTGCTAAAGAGTCCTCCGATATCATCCTGCTGGAAAAAGATTTGATGGTGCTGGAAGAGGGCGTAATGAAGGGACGCGAAACCTTCGGCAACATCATTAAGTATCTGAACATGACCGCCAGCTCGAACTTCGGCAACGTGTTCTCGGTGTTGGTGGCGAGCGCCTTTATTCCGTTCCTGCCGATGCTGGCGATACATCTGCTGATTCAGAACCTGATGTACGATCTGTCCCAGCTGGCGCTGCCGTGGGACAAAATGGACCGCGAGTTCCTGCGCAAACCGCGTAAATGGGACGCGCGTAATATCAAACGCTTTATGCTGTGGATTGGGCCAACATCGTCGATTTTCGATATCACCACCTTCGCGCTGATGTGGTACGTGTTCGCGGCGAATACGCCAGAAATGCAGTCACTGTTCCAGTCCGGCTGGTTTATTGAAGGCCTGCTGTCGCAGACGCTGGTGGTGCACATGCTGCGCACGCAAAAGATTCCGTTTATCCAGAGCCGTGCAGCGCTGCCGGTGCTGCTGACCACTGCGTGTGTGATGATTGCCGGCATTCTGCTGCCGTTCTCACCGCTGGGTGCGATGGTGGGATTGGTGCCGCTTCCATGGTCTTACTTCCCTTGGCTGGTGGCGACACTGCTCGGTTATTGCGTGGTCGCGCAGGGCATGAAAATGCTCTACATCAAGCGTTTTGGTCAGTGGTTTTAAACACATGGAGGCGAAATGCGTAACCGCAATCTCAATAAGGTGGTGTTTCACCTGATACTGATGATGATCGTCATCGAGGTGTTAACGCTGGTGTTTCGTTAACGCGAAGAAGGGCAGGATTTCCTGCCCTT
>NZ_DAMBSA010000464.1:0-3416 GCF_032054795.1 Pantoea sp. CTOTU49201 | reverse complement strand
TCGAATTTAAACTCTCGGCCATTCACTATTTTCTTAGCGGCCATGCCGGTATTGATGGAACGGCTAAGCACTTCAGCATTGCCCCTACTAACCTCCGCCGCTGGGTTGCGCGCTATCAGCATCACGGTGAGCAGGCTTTGCTTCCCCGCGGGCACCGGCGTTATTCTTCTGACTTCAGGGTCCAGGTGGCGCATTATGCTCTGGCTCATACCGGTGAGTCATACGCTGCGGTTGCGGCGCGTTTTAATATCAGCTCACACAAAACGGTTGAATCCTGGGTCCGCCAGTACAGCCTTAAAGGTCACTATGCTTTCCCGCCCGAAAACAGCACGCGGAGAACACCAATGTCAGGCAAAGAAAAATCACCAAAACCAGTCGGGTCAATGACGCCGGAAGAGCTGCTTAAGGAGCTCGAATACCTGCGTGCCGAAAACGACTATCTGAAGGTCATGCAGGAGATTATCCTGGAAAAAAAGCGCCGGGAGCGGGAGAAAAAGCCGCAGCCGTGACGCTGCTGCGCACGCGGCATCGCCTGCCGGTGCTGCTGAGCGTATCGCGGCTGCCGAAAAGCACGTTTTTTTATCAGCTTGCCCGCCAGCAGGCAGCGGATAAGTACGCAGAGGTGAAGGCGCTCATCGTCAGGCTGTCAGAGGAGCATCGCAGTGTTTATGGCTACCGGCGCATGGGCTGCCTGCTCAGGCAGCACGGCTGGGCGCTGAGCGGGAAAACCGTGCTGAAGCTGATGTCGGCGCTGGGCCTGCAGTCGCCGGTGAGAAAGAAGAGATACCGGTTCTGTCGCGGGCCCGAAGGGCGGACAGCCGGCAACGTGCTGCAGCGCAACTTCCGGGCACAGGCACCGAACGAGAAGTGGGTAACGGACGTAACGGAGTTCAGCGTTGCGGGTGAAAAATGCTACCTGTCCCCGGTTCTGGACCTGTATAACGGCGAAATCGTGGGCTGGGAAACGGCGCGTAAGCCGCTGATGCCGATGATAAACGGTATGCTGAGCAGAGCCTTACAGCATCTGACGGGCGAGCAGCGTCCGCTTCTTCACAGCGATCAGGGCTGGCAGTATCAGATGCCGGAGTATCAGCGGCGCCTGGCGGAAAACGGGATAAAACAGAGCATGTCGCGCAGAGGAAACTGCCTGGACAACGCGGTGATGGAAAACTTCTTCGGTCATCTGAAGTCGGAAATGTTTTACCTGAAGAAATACCGTGACGTAGAGGAGCTGGAGAAGGACATCGGAGACTATATCCACTTCTGGAATACTAAGCGGATAAAAATGGGGCTGGGTGGGCTGAGTCCGGTAGCGTACAGGACTCAGCATTACGCAGCGCTTTAACTAAACGGTCCAGGTTATGGGGTTCAGTTCATTCATGGCGACCTTATCAATAACCGCACCAAACCCACTGCGTTACATCAATGTTTCCATTGAGAAAATTAGATGTAACACCCATGTTGTATTTCAGCAAAACACGAAAAATAATTGCGTTCGACCCTGATGATGCAGCCGTTGCCAGGGTAACATAGCGCGCAAATTTTTAGCGTTCCCGGACAACCATGTTACGCGCTGACAAGCCCATCTCGCAGATTGAGTTCTGGTTCTACCGCCACTATCGCGCCGTGCACGGCGTGCGCATCGCTATCGCCTTTGTGCTGTGCTTCCTGTTTGTACGCCTCACCGACATTCCCGAAGGCACCTGGCCGCTGATTACGCTGGTGGTGGTGATGGGGCCGATTTCCACCTGGGGCAACGTGCTGCCGCGCGTGGTGCAGCGCATTAGCGGCACCTTCGCCGGTCTGATTTCCGGGCTGATTGCGCTCAAACTCGAGCTGTTTTCGCTGCCGGTGATGCTGGTGTGGTGCGCCATCGTGATGGTGGTCTGTGGTTATCTGACGCTGGGCAAACATCCTTACATGGCGCTGTTGATCGGTATCACGCTCGGCGTAGTGGTTGGCGCACCGGCCGGGGATTTCACCATCGCCATGTGGCGCGGCGGCGACGTGATTCTTGGTTCGCTGATGGCGCTGCTGTTTAGCGCCATCTGGGCACAACGCGCGTACACGCATTGGCGTATCCAGCTATCGGATGCGTTTATCGCCATGGCTAAACTGCATCACACCGGTTTCTCTGCCAATCTGCTGGAAAAGCCACGCCTCAATAAACCTTTCCAGAAGCTGCTGAGCGGCGTGATCAAAATGCGTGCGCTGCTGGAGCCGGCGAGCAAAGAGACGCGCATTCCGAAATCGGTGTTTGAGGCGATCCAAACCATCAATCGCAATATGGTGAACACCATGCAGATGCAGATTGATGCATGGTGGTCGTCACGTGAAAGCCACTTGATTATGCTTAACGCGCCCACACTACGCCGCACCCAGCAGATGACCGAAGACACGCTGAATGCACTGGCAACGCTGATGGTGAAAGGCGAAACCGAGCAGATCACCGCCAATAGTCACGCGCTGGAGGAGATCACCCAGGAACTGGAGCAGCTAATTGCCAATCGCAGCGGACGTTCTGAAACCACGGCGATTTATGGTTACGTCTGGCTGAGCCTCGAACAGGCGCGTCAGCTGGAGCGCATGACTGATTTAGTGCGTCTGGCGCTGCGTAAATAGTTTTCTCAGGCAATGACTTAATGTGAATCACCCTTTCTTTGCGCTAAGATAAGCGCCAGTCCGAATTTAGCGGTGAGAATTGCAACCCTGGCGGCCAAGCCGCTAAGCTAAACGTTATGACTATTCCGCCTGCCGACGCAGGCCTCAAGAAAGGTGCCAACATGGAAAATGCCAAGCAATCATTTCAGGACGTACTGGAGTTTGTGCGTATGTTCCGTCGTAAAAACAAACTGCAGCGCGAAATCGTGGATAACGAGAAGAAAGTCCGTGATAACCAGAAACGTGTGCTGCTGCTGGACAACCTGAGTGAATACATCAAACCAGGCATGAGCATCGAGGCGGTGCAGGAAATTATCGCCAGCATGCGTGTGGACTATGAAGACCGCGTTGATGAGTACATCATCAAAAACGCTGACCTCTCCAAAGAACGTCGCGAGCTGTCGAAGAAGTTGAAAGCGATGGGCGAGCCAAAAGCCCAATAAACCTTAGGGTCGCCATTCATGGCGACCTTTTTTTATCTACATCCCGCTCAACGCTTCAACTTCCGTGCCAACACCTGCAACTGCTGCGCAATCTCCGCCACATCCACCTCATCCTGCTGTGGTGCCGCTGTGGTTTCACGCAGTACCAACTCGGTTTCCAGCGTCTTCTCTGTCACATCGCCGCCTTCCAGCTGCGCCAGCAAGCGATCAACACTCACCGCGCCCAACTGCTGCAAATCCTGCCGCACCGTGGTTAATGGCGGCTGATACCACGCGCTTTCCGCCGTATCGTCATAGCCAATCAGCGAAATC
>NZ_DAMBSA010000463.1:0-3440 GCF_032054795.1 Pantoea sp. CTOTU49201 | reverse complement strand
GAGCAGCCATCACCGTACCGACGCCCTCATAGCCAGCGATGAGCGGCGGCGAGACGCGATGGCGATAAGCGCCGGTGATCGGAATCAGGTCGGAAGCATTAATGGGAGCAAACTGCATCGCCACGCGCAGCAGGCCAGCAGCGCAGGGCGCTAAAGCAGAGGATTTGAGCGTAAGTACGCTGGCAGGATCGCCAAACTGCCGATAAGCGAGGGCCAGATTGCTTATCGGCAGCGATTTAGAGTTCGGTTTTGGCGTCGAATTCACACAGATCTTCGATCAGACAGGATCCGCAACGCGGTTTACGCGCCACGCAGGTATAGCGACCGTGCAGAATCAGCCAGTGATGGCAGTCGACTTTAAACGCCGCTGGCACCACTTTCAGCAGTTTGTCTTCCACTTCTTCTACATTCTTACCCGGCGCGAAGCGGGTGCGATTACTGACGCGGAAAATATGCGTATCGACAGCAATCGTTGGCCAGCCAAAAGCGGTATTGAGCACCACGTTGGCGGTTTTACGCCCGACGCCCGGCAGCGCTTCCAGCGCCGCACGATCTTCCGGCACTTCGCCACCGTGCTGTTCCAGCAGAATGCGGCAGGTCTTGATAACGTTCTCCGCCTTGCTGTTAAACAGGCCGATGGTTTTGATGTACTCCTTCACGCCATCAACGCCGAGCGCCAGAATGGTTGCTGGCGTATTCGCCACCGGATAGAGCTTCGCGGTGGCTTTGTTGACGCTAACGTCAGTGGCTTGCGCGGAGAGTAACACCGCAATCAGCAGCTCAAATGGCGAGCTGAAGTTCAGTTCTGTGGTTGGATGCGGATTCTCATCACGCAGGCGCGTCAGGATTTGCGCGCGTTTCTCTTTATTCACACCGCTTTCCCGGTTGCGCCTTGCGGCTCGGCTTCAGGCGCTGCCGCACGTGTGGCCGCACGCTGTTTCATTTTCTGATCGATCAAGTATTTCGCCGCCAGCAGCATGCCGAGGCCAATAAAGGCGCCCGGTGGCAGCATCGCCAGCAGCATGGGGGAATCAAAATGCACTACTTCAATACGCAGCGCTTTGGCCCACGGCCCCAGCAGTTGATCCGCACCGTTAAACAGCGTACCGCTGCCAATCAGTTCACGAATCGAACCCAGCGTCACCATCGCGCAGGTTGCGCCCATGCCGATGGCAAAACCATCAAGCGCGGAGAGCGGAATGCTGCTCTTCGAGGCGACCGCTTCGGCGCGACCCACCACGATGCAGTTGGTGACGATCAGCGGGATAAAGATGCCGAGCGACTGATACAAACCGTACGCGTAGGCGTTGATCAGCATCTGCACGCAGCTCACCACCGAGGCGATGATCATCACGTAAATCGGGATACGGATTTCAGCCGGCACCCAACGACGTGAAGCAGAAATTGCGCTGTTGGTGATGGTCAACACCAGCGTGGTCGCCAGGCCTAAGCCGAGGGCATTCGTGGCGGTTGAGGTAACCGCCAGCAGCGGACACAGGCCGAGCAGCTGCACCAGCGCGGAGTTATTTTTCCACAGGCCGCCGACCAGTAAATTCTTGGCTTCACTCATTTGCATCTCCACATTCAGGCAGCGAAGCGAGCTTCGCTGGCAGTGTTTCAATCAGCAGCGCGGTGCGCTTAGTGGCGTTTACCACTGCGCGAGGCGTAATGGTTGCGCCGGTAAATTGGTCGAATTCACCGCCGTCTTTTTTCACCGCAAAATTTTTGTCATCAGCGCCGTGGATCACTTTGCCATTGAAGCTGTTGATCCAGTCTGAAATACGCAGTTCGATTTTATCGCCAAGGCCCGGCGTTTCATGATGTTCAACCACGCGCACGCCCAGCACTTTGCCGTGGAAATCGGCCCCGACCAACATCTGGATCGCTCCAGAATAGCCGTCTGGCGCGGTGGTCTCAAGCGCCGCAGCCACCGGCTGATCGCCTTTACGCGCTAAATAGAGATGATGCGGTTTACCATTGCCCAGTGCCAGCGCATCGGTCACCAGATAACACTCTTGCTGGATGTGATTGTCGTACAGATCGGTCGGCACCACCTGATCCAACAGATTTTTCTGTTGCAGCGCGGTCTGATGCTCCACCGTCGGCTTGGTGACATAGTTAACCACCGCCGTCACGCCGGTGGTGATCACCGCAAACGCCGCCAGCGTCACCGCATTTTTACGAATAGCTTCGATCATCTTCAGTCCTTGCGATGGCCGTAAACGCGCGGCTGGGTGTAGTAATCAATCAGCGGCACACAAATATTGGCCAGCAATACCGCGAAGGCGACGCCGTCCGGATAGCCGCCAAAGCTGCGAATCAGCCACACCAGCAAACCAATCAGCGCACCGTAGATCAGGCGTCCGCGATTGGTGGTGGATGCGGTCACCGGATCGGTGGCAATAAAGAACGCGCCAAGCATGGTGGCACCGGAGAACAGGTGAATCAGCGGTGAGTTGAGCGACTCCGGCGAGAACAGCCAGCCCAGCGTGGCGCAGAACGCCAGCGAGACGAGGAAACTGACCGGAATGTGCCAGCGGATGGCATTTTTCGCCAGCAGCAGCGCGCCGCCCAGCAGATAACCGAGGTTAACCCACTGCCAGCCGAGACCGGCTAACACGCCGCTGTAAATCGGCTGCGCCAGCAATTGATCGGCGCTGTGTCCGGCACGCAGACCGGTTTTAAAAGTATCGAGCGGCGTCGCCTGGCTGACGCCATCAACGCCGAGTTGCAGCTGCTGCATGGTTTCACCGGCCAGCGTGTGGTGGGTGAAGATCATGCTGAGCGAATCCAGCAGGCCAGGTTTGATCGCCTGCAAACTATCGGGCGGCAACCAACTGGTCATCTGCACTGGGAAGGAGATCAGCAACACCACGTAACCCACCATCGCCGGGTTAAACGGGTTTTGCCCCAAACCGCCGTACAGCTGTTTGGCGATGACGATGGCGAAAATGGTACCCAATACCACCAACCACCAAGGCGCGAGCGGCGGCAGGCTAATGCCGAGCAGCAAGGCGGTGAGCAGGGCGGAGTTATCGGATAAGGTCGGCACCACCGGCGTTTTGCGCAGGCGCAGAATCGCGCCTTCGGTGGCCCACGCGGTGGCGGTCGCCAGCAAAACCTGAATTAAAAAACCTACGCCAAAGAAATACCACTGTGCGGCCATGCCTGGCAGCGCGGCCAACACCACCAGCAGCATAATATTGCCGGTGCTGCGGCGGTTGTGGGTATAGGGAGAACTTGCAATACGAAAAGCCATTTAATCCTCAGTCGTCGAAGGCTGCTGCTGCGCTTTACGCGCTTTGGCACGGGCGACCGCAGCGGCAATTGCCGCTTTGCGTGGGTCGGCGGAGTCAGGAGAGGCAGCAGCCTCCACTTCAGGAGATGTGGCTTCAGCCTGCTGCGCAGCCGCCGCGGCTTTTTTCGCTTTGGCGCGCGCT
>NZ_DAMBSA010000462.1:0-3461 GCF_032054795.1 Pantoea sp. CTOTU49201 | reverse complement strand
GCCACGCAGATTCCTGGCTTGATTGGCATGAGCCACAACTTCAAGCCCGATTTACAGCTTATAGTGAACGCTATCCTTTCGACGCTGGTGGGCATTACCTTTGCGGTGGTGATCACGGCGCTGATTCGCAACAAGCGTCCGTCGTGGACCGCCAAACGTGCGGTGCGCAAAGGTATCCGCGAGCTGCTGCATTTTATCGCCACTGTGCGGCTCAACAGCGTCACGCTGACCGCGCGGCAGCAGTTTGTCTCGCGCACGCTGGATAAGGTCAACATCATCCTGCCGCGTAAACGTGTCGATCCGGTGCCGGAGTTAGTCTCCGGCGGCAATTTGATCGCCGAAGCCTGGCTGGGCGCAAACTGCTACGACTACTACACGCGTCATCGTGAGCTGCTGCTGGCGCATCACATTGAAAGTGCGGCGATGTTCCACGAGCTAAGTCAGTTTCTTAAGTGCCGGTTGAAGTCGCTGCACACCACGCCGCAACCGGAATTGCTAGTGGAACTGAATACGCTGTTGCTGCGACTGGAAGCGGCGGCGCTGCAGGAGAACACGCTGTTTGCGCCCATGTTCCATCTGTTCAATATCCGCTTATCGTTGTTTCCTGCGGCGCGCTGGCCGGAAAACCATTACAGTGCTGAACAGCATGTTTAAAACGGAGTTAAGCAGATGAAAATGATCGGTTTGATTGGCGGAATGAGCTGGGAATCCACCGCGCTCTATTACCGTATTATCAATGAGCAGGTGAAGCAGCAGCTGGGCGGATTGCACTCCGCACGCAGCCTGATGTACAGCGTCGATTTCCATGAAATCGAAAAGTTGCAGGCCGCAGGCGAGTGGCAACAAGCGGGCGAAATTCTGGCAGAAGCGGCTGTTAGCCTGGAGAAAGGCGGCGCAGATTTCATCGTGCTTTGTACCAACACCATGCACAAAGTCGCGCAGCAGATCACCGATGCGGTCAGCATTCCGCTGCTGCATATCGCCGATGCCACCGCGAAGCGCATTCGTCAGGCGGGCGTGAAAAAAGTCGGTTTGCTGGCGACGGCATTCACCATGGAGCAGGAATTTTACAAAGGTCGGCTTAATCAGTCGGAGATTGAGGTGCTGGTGCCTGATGCGGCAGGACGCAAAGTGGTGCACGACATCATCTATCAGGAACTCTGTCTTGGCGTGATCCGTGATGAATCGCGCGCGCAATACCGCAAGATTATTGCCGAGCTGGTGGAGCAGGGCGCAGAAGCCATCATTCTCGGCTGCACCGAAATCACTTTGCTGGTAAAAGCCGAAGACGCCAGCGTTCCGCTGTTTGACACCACCTTGATCCACGCACAAGACGCCGTAAAACTCGCGCTTTTGTAGGGTCGCCATTTATGGCGACCAGGCGTGCATGAATTTGTGCATTATGAAATGAGGATGGTCGCCATAAATGGCGACCCTACAAAACCAGGTACAAAATCCATCAAAACGCTGTTTCCAGTGAATCTCTGACGCAATAATCATCATCCACCAGTGGCAGATAGCGCCATTTATCAAAGGCGGTGCAAGGATGCGAAATACCGCAGCCGACCCAATCGCCCACCTGCAGCGGCTCATCCTCCGGCAATAACAGATAAGCGTGCTGATCGTTCACATCACTAATACGCAGATGCGTTGCGGTGCGCGGGGCGCTGCCATCGGCGTTGCGGGTCCACAGCGGATTCGGCAGATCCTGATCGAAGGGTACATCGCGACGACCAAAATCTACGAACGCCAGGCCCGGTTCCGGGCGCGATAACACGCGGCCCCAAATCTCCAGCGCGGCAGCAAAATGATGTGTTGCGCCCGGCTGAGCAAAGGGCGCGATGCGCGCATACAATCCGCTGTCGTGCGCCATATAGGCACCTGAACGGATCAGCGGCGTCATCGGCAACGGCAGTTTTGCTGCGGTGAAGCACGCTGTCACCACATCAAACCACGCACCGCCACCGGCGCTAAGGATGATGTGATCGCTGGCAAACAGCTGCTTTTCCGCCAGCAATTCAGCGGTAGCGATCATCATCTGGCAGTAATCCTTCACGCGCTGAATGCCGCTTTCATCGCGGCCTGCGCCCAGCGCGCCTTCATAACCGGCTACGCCCACCAGCTTGAGCGCAGGACAGGCGGCGATCGCTTCGGCAATCGCTACTGCGTCCTGCTGAGAGCGACAGCCGGTACGGCCGCCGCTCACTGACATCTCCAGCAGCACCGAAATCTGGCTGTCGCCCAGATTCTGCGCCAAAAGCTTTACGCCTTGCAGCGAATCGACGTAACACAGGAAGCCGTGATCGGGATGCTGCCGTTGCCACTGCGCAATCCAGCGAATGCCCGCCGGATCGACCAGTTGATTGGCGAGAAACACATTGCGGATGCCGAACTGGCGCAGCGCGCGAACCTGCGCAGGCGTAGCGGCACCCAAACCCCACGCGCCGCCTTCGGTAATCGCGCGGCGCAGAATGGCGGGCGACATCGAGGTTTTCCCGTGCGCGGCGAGCATCACGCCGTTTTCACGGCAGAAGTCCGCCAGCTGGCGCAGGTTATTCTCCAGCGCCGACTGTTTCATGACCATCAGCGGCGAAAACACCTGATCGCTGCCGAGCACTGCGGTGCCGATAGCCAGCGGCGCATCACCGGCACCCGCAACCGATTTAAAACGTGGCGCGGTTTGCTGCGCATCCAGTAATCCATCCGCCTGCAGCGGAAAGCGAATCGACATAGATCCTCCTGTTAGTGCTCAAGTACGCGCGATAAGAACTGCTGAGTGCGCGGGTTCTGCGGATTGACGAAGATCTGCTCGGGCGAACCTTGTTCGGCAATCACGCCCTGATCCATAAACACCACGCGGTCAGCGGTTTTCCGCGCAAAGCCCATCTCGTGCGTTACCACCACCATGGTCATGCCTTCTCGCGCCAGGCTGCGCATCACTTCCATTACTTCGCCGACCAGTTCTGGATCCAGCGCCGAGGTGGCTTCATCGAAGAACATGATTTTTGGTTCTACCGCCAGCGCACGGGCAATCGCCACGCGCTGCTGCTGACCACCGGAAAGCTGCGCCGGATAGTGATGCGCGCGCTCGGCGAGTCCGACGCGCGTGAGCGCCGCCATGCCGCGTTTATTGGCTTCGGCTTCCGACAGCTTTTGTGCTTTGATCAGCGCCAGCGTCACGTTGCCGAGCGCGGTTTTATGCGGGAACAGGTTGAACTGCTGAAACACCATGCCAACGTGACCGCAAATTTCACTGGCGCGTTTGCGTTGGTGCAGCGGCACGTCGTTGACCCACACTTCACCGCCGTCGGCCACTTCCAGTCCGCTCATGATGCGTAACACGGTACTTTTGCCAGATCCTGACGCGCCAATCAGCACCAGCACTTCACCCGGTGAAACATCGAGACTGATCTCTTTCAGCACCTGGGTTGCGCCAAACGATTTGGTTATCCGGCTTAAGG
>NZ_DAMBSA010000461.1:982-3462 GCF_032054795.1 Pantoea sp. CTOTU49201 | reverse complement strand
TTATGTTACACAATAAAAAGCGCCTTATTTTCACCCTTACTGCTGCGGCAATTGCTGCCACAAGCGCGTTACCCGCGCACTCTGCAGTTGTCGCTTCAATCAAACCTCTCGGATTTATCGCAGCGGCTATCGCAGATGGCATTACGCCGGTTGAAGTATTGCTGCCTGATGGCGCATCAGAGCATGATTATGCCTTACGTCCTTCCGATGTAAAACGTATTAAAAACGCAGACTTAGTTGTATGGACCGGGCCAGAAATGGAAGCCTTTCTAACGAAGTCCGCAGCCGAATTACCCGCCAATAAAAACCTCGAAATTGCCGCTTTGCCGGGTATAAAACCGCTTTTGATTAGCGGCGACGATGACGATGATGAACATGAGCACGGTCACGATCACGATCATGACTCAGAAAACTCCGAACACCAGGACGTGTCTCATGCGCATCATCACCACGGACAGTTTAATATGCACCTGTGGATGTCCCCTGACATGGCCTTACAAACTGCGGTTGCAATCCATGGAAAATTATTGGAACTTATGCCGCAAAGCAAAGCCAAACTTGACGCTAATCTGCAGGAATTTAAGGCAGAATTAGCCGATGCAGACAAACACATCGGCGCGCAACTCGCGCCTGTGCGGAACAAGGGTTATTTCGTTTTTCACGACGCTTACAGCTACTTTGAAAAACATTACGGTTTGTCACCTTTAGGTCATTTTACCGTCAATCCTGAAATCCAGCCGGGCGCCCAGCGTTTACATCAAATACGAACACAGTTGGTTGAGCAGAAAGCCGTTTGCGTTTTCGCTGAACCACAATTCAGACCGGCCGTCATCGATGCCGTGTCCCGTGGAACTTCCGTGCGTAAAGGCACGTTAGATCCATTGGGAATGGACATCAGCTTATCTAAAGACAGCTACGTGAAATTCCTTTCACAGTTGTCGAGCCAGTATGCGAGCTGCCTGAATGGAGCATGAGGAATAGGTAAAAGTGCAGCAGATAGCCCGCTCTGTCGCCCTCGCATTTAATAATTTGCCGCGCCCCCACCGCGTTATGCTGGGTTCATTAACCGTTGTTACGTTGGCCGTCGCCGTATGGCGGCCTTACGTTTACCATCCACGTGATGTTGCGCCCATCGTGAAAACCATCGCGTTGGACAAAGACGAACTGCGTACGCTGTTGCCAGAAGCCAGCGAGCCGATTGATCAGACTACTGAAGAACCGGCCGACGATATTCCTGCTGACGACATCGATAAAGACGTACCGGACAATCCCAACGTACATGATTACACCGTCTCTTCAGGCGATACGCTGAGCAGCGCGCTGAATCAGTACGGTATTGAGATGGGCGATATCAATGCACTGGTCAGCAGTGATAAAGATTTGCGCAACATGCGCGTCGGCCAGCAACTGAGCTGGACGCTGGATGCCGATGGTCAACTGCAAACCTTCAGCTGGGAAATCGATCGTCGTGAAACCCGTACTTATCAGCGCGCCGACAACGGCAGCTTTAAGATGCAGCAGGAGTTGCAAAAGGGTGAGTGGCAAAACAACGTATTGAAAGGTGAAGTACGCGGCAGCTTTGCCTCCAGCGCGCAACGTGCGGGTTTGACCAGCGCAGAAACCAGCAACGTCATTAAAGCGATGCAGTGGCAAATGGACTTTCGCAAACTGCGGGCCGGTGATGATTTCAGTGTATTGATGTCACGTGAAATGCTCGATGGCAAAAGTGCTCAAAGCCAACTGCTGGGCGTGCGTTTACGCACCGGCGGCAAAGATTATTACGCCTTCCGCGCGGAAGACGGCAAGTTCTACGATCGCAACGCGTCTGGGTTAGCGCGTGGCTTTATGCGTTTCCCAACGGTTAAGCAGTATCGTGTCTCTTCCAACTTCAATCCGCGTCGCCTTAATCCGGTAACCGGCCGCATCGCACCGCATAAAGGTGTCGACTTCGCGCTGCCGATTGGTACGCCAGTGTTAGCGGTAGGTGATGGTGAAGTGGTGATGGCGAAAAACGGCGGTGCTGCCGGCAATTACGTGGCAATTCGTCACGGTCGTCAGTACATGACGCGTTACATGCACCTGAGTAAAGCGCTGGTGAAACCGGGGCAAAAAGTGAAACGTGGCGATCGTATTGCGCTGTCGGGCAACACCGGACGTTCCACCGGCCCGCATCTGCACTATGAAGTATGGATCAACAATCAGGCAGTAAATCCATTGACGGCAAAACTGCCGCGCATGGAAGGGCTGACGGGTAAAGATCGCAGCACTTACATGGCGCAGGTCAAAACCTGGTTGCCGCAGTTGACGTTGAAATAACGCATTATTGCGCGTAACACTTAAAAACCGACGGATTCTTCGTCGGTTTTTTGCTATCTGGCGCATGAAGATTGCAAAATTAACCATCGTCACTATTATTGACCGGTCATTGTCAGAGGCGAGTGCATGGAAACCCGAAAGAAAAATAACAGTGAGTTTATTCC
>NZ_DAMBSA010000461.1:0-972 GCF_032054795.1 Pantoea sp. CTOTU49201 | reverse complement strand
TCCCGTTTTTCAACGTTCTTTTTTAAAGCCGAAATACTGGGGCAGTTGGTTAGCGGTTGGCGCGCTGGCCGGCATGGCATTACTTCCCGCCAAAGTGCGCGATCCGATTCTGGGCGGATTGGGCAAGTTCGCCGGTAAACTGGCGAAAAGTGCGCGCCGTCGTGCGCTGATCAATCTCTATTATTGCCTGCCGGAATTGAGTGAAGCGCAGCGCGAGGAGATTGCTGATCGTATGTTTGCCACCGCACCGCAGGCGATGGCGATGATGGTTGAACTCGGATTACGCAATCCTGAACATGTGCGTAAGCGCGTTGACTGGCACGGCCGGGAAATCATTGAGCAACTGCAGGCAAACAAAGAGAACGTCATTTTCCTTGTGCCGCATGGTTGGGGCGTGGATATTCCGGCGATGCTGCTGGCGTCTGAAGGCCAAATGATGGCGGCGATGTTCCACAATCAAAGCGATCCGTTAATGGATTATTTGTGGAATACCATGCGACGCCGTTTTGGTGGCCGCATGCATGCGCGCAATGACGGCATTAAGCCGTTTATCGCTTCGGTGCGTCAGGGGTATTACGGCTATTATCTGCCGGATCAGGATCACGGCCCGGAACACAGTGAGTTTGTGGATTTCTTTGCCACCTATAAAGCGACGTTGCCGGCAGTCGGTCGCCTGATGAAAGTGTGCCGTGCGCGCGTGGTGCCGCTGTTCCCTGTATATAACAGCGAAACCCATCGTCTGGAAATCTATGTGCGTCCGCCAATGGATGACTTGCTGGATGCCGATGATAATACGCTGGCGCGCCGCATGAACGAAGAGGTTGAAGTGTTTGTGCGCCCACATCCAGAACAGTACACCTGGATTTTAAAGCTGCTGAAGACGCGCAAGGAAGGCGACATTGAACCTTATGCGCGCAAAGATCTTTATCCCAGGAAGTAAATGTAGGGTCGCCACTCATGGCGACCAGGTGC
>NZ_DAMBSA010000460.1:0-3471 GCF_032054795.1 Pantoea sp. CTOTU49201 | reverse complement strand
CAACATGCCGCAGGCATGACGGTGGTGGTGCGTACACCGCAGGCGCAGTGGCCAAACTGCGAAACCCCTGAACTGCAGCTGCCGGGTAATAGCCGTCAGTGGGGCAACATCAGCATCGCCGCTAACTGCGATCAAAATCGGCGTTTCCTGCAGGTTCAGGTGCAAGTTACCGGGCAATATTTGGTGGCGAGCCGTCAGGTGGCGCGCGGCAGCAATCTCAGCCCATCTGATGTGCGTCTGGAAACCGGACGGCTGGATGAACTGCCGGCACGCGCCTTGATGGATAGCAGCGGCGTCATTGATGCGGTTGCGCTGCGCGATATCCCGCCAGGACAGCCGGTTACCGCCACTATGGTGCGCCAACCGTGGCGAGTGAAAGCCGGTCAAAATGTGATGGTAGTCGCCAGTGGAAACGGGTTTAATGCCAGCAGCGAAGGACGTGCGCTGAACAACGCCAGCGCGGCACAAATGGTGCGCGTGAGGATGGGAAATGGTCAGGTTGTCAGTGGTCGCGTCGACGCGGATGGGAATATTCTGATATCGCTATAAAGCGTTAAAGAACCCTGTTGTTCTGCCGATAGAGATATCAACAAAGACATTACCCTATGCTGACTCAGTTGGCTGACCCCCAACTGACCTTACAGGAGCCTTACCATGAGCATCGACAGAACGCAGCCTACGAATCCGGTTAGCACTGTTCAAACACGCGATACCAACGATAACAGCAGCAAAGTGCGTCAGAGCGCCACGCCAGCAGCCAGCACCACCAGCGAAAGCGGTGCGGAAGTGAAGTTGAGTACCGCGCAGGCGCAACTGATGCAGCCTGGCAGCAAAGACATTAACACAGCGCGCGTTGAGCAGCTGAAGACGGCCATTCGTAATGGCGAACTGAAAATGGATACCGGTAAGATCGCCGACGCGCTGATCGCCGATACCAAGGCGTATTTAGAGGGTAACTAATCCCAATGGACAATCTGCTGATCACCTTAGACAAAATGCAGGACGTGCTGACATCCCTTGCGCTGGTAATGGATGAAGAACAACAGCAACTTTCTGCCGGCCAGGTTAATGGCAACATGCTGCAGCGTATTTCTGAAGATAAAAGCGCGCTGCTGACCACGTTGAATTATCTGGACGAGATGCGCCGCACCACCGAGAAATCCCTTGGTACGCAGGCGCCCTATGGTGATCACAGCGATCGCGAAAACCGCTGGGCGCGTATTCAACAGCACACGCGCCGCTTGCGCGATGCCAATACGCATAACGGGATTTTGTTGCAGCATCAGATTGGCTTCACCAATGAAGCATTGGCGGTATTGCGACCACACCAAACGCAGGCATTTTACGGGCCGGATGGTTTGGGTAAAGGTCAGGCGACGCTGAGTCGTAAAGGGTAAAAACGTTGCTTTGAAGAGGCTGCTATCTTTTGGGATGGCAGCCTTTTTGTTGTGTGCGGGACCTGCAACATCTGCCGCTGCAGGTCCGTTAAGATAGTGCGAGCTTTACGCCATAGTGCGGCGTGCGAAGTCGCGCGGGCGGAAGCCGAGCAGACCGAGCATCACAAAGTATGAGCCACCGCCGATGGCGCAGACCGCCGCCAGGCGAATCAGGCGCCACCACATCTGCCCCTCTTCCCATGCTGGCATGACCTGCAGAATACCCAATAGCGCTGCGGCCATCACACATACCGCAATCAGCAAACGAGTCAGGAAACTGAACCAGCCAGGCTGCGGCTGGAAGATATCCTGCTTACGCAGTTGCCAGTACAACAGCGCGGCATTCAGACAAGCGGCCAAACCGATCGACAGCGACAAACCGGCATGTTTGAGCGGGCCAATAAACGCCAGGTTCATCAATTGCGTCACAATTAGCGTCACGATGGCAATTTTCACCGGAGTTTTGATGTCCTGACGAGAATAGAAGCCGGGTGCCAGCACTTTCACCACAATCAGCCCCATCAAACCCACGGAATAGGCAATCAGCGCGCGCTGCGTCATCAAGGCATCAAAGGCGGTGAATTTCCCGTACTGGAACAGCGCGACCGTCAGCGGCCCGGACAAAATCCCCAGCGCCACTGCGCTCGGCAACGCCAACAGGAAGCAGAGACGCAGGCCCCAATCCATCAACCGTGAATACTCTTCCTGATTGCCACTGGCAAAACTCTTCGCCAGCGAGGGCAGCAAAATGGTGCCCAGCGCCACGCCCAGCACGCCGGATGGAAACTCCATCAGACGATCGGCGTAGTACATCCACGAAACCGAACCGGAAACCAGAAAGGAGGCGAAGATGGTGTTGATGATCAGTGAAATTTGACTGACCGACACGCCAAGAATCGCCGGCCCCATTTGACGCATCACTCGCCACACGCCCGCATCGCGCAGATTCAGACGCGGCAGAACCAGCATGCCAATTTTCTTCAGGTGCGGCAGTTGATAAAACAGCTGCAACACGCCGCCCACCACCACAGCCCACGCCAGCGCCATCACCGGTGGATTAAAATGCGGCGCAGCGAAGACGGCAAAACCAATCATGCTGATGTTGAGCAGCGTTGGCGCAAATGCCGGCACGGAAAAACGGTTCCAGGTATTGAGGATGGCACCCGCCAGCGACGCCAGCGAAATCAGCAGAATATAAGGAAAAGTGACGCGCAGCAGCGCGCTGGTTAAAGCGAATTTATCGGCGGTATCGGCAAAGCCTGGCGCCGTCACCACAATAACCCATGGCGCAGCGATCATCCCCAACACGGTCACCACCGCCAGCACCAGCGTCAATAAACCGGAAACGTAGGCCACAAACACGCGCGTGGCATCTTCGCCCTGCTTGCTTTTATATTCCGCCAGGATCGGCACGAACGCCTGAGAAAACGCGCCTTCGGCAAAAATACGGCGCAGCAGGTTAGGCAGTTTGAAGGCAACAAAGAAGGCATCGGTTGCCATCCCCGCACCGAAAACGCGCGCCACAATGGCATCGCGGGCAAAGCCCAGTACGCGGGAAAACAAGGTCATCGAACTGACCGCAGCCAGCGATTTCAACAAATTCATATTGAGTGGCGCATCCTGAAAAGTGTCGGAGAAATGAGCGACTTAGCGCGGACATCCCGTGATGTCCGGCGATAGTCTACTGACACGGCGGGAAATGACCAGCATTGAGTGTTACAAGGGATTATTCACGTTCGGCATCGCGCCACAACTTTTCCACCAGACGCTGCGCCGCCAGCGCCTGTTCGCCACTGGTTTCAGGCATCGTCTGATTTTCAACACACTGAATGAAATGGTGCGCTGCACCGCTAAAACCACGCTGGGTAAGATGGCTTTGCCATGCGGGCGGCACCTCACGCACGATGCCGCTGCGGTTTTCCTGCTGCCAGTCGCGCATCTCGTTAATTTCGATGCAATCACCGTCGCAGATGGCGCTGACCACTTCGCGTTGCGTCCCGGCGCGGCGATGCATGCTGGTGGTGATTTGCAGCGA
>NZ_DAMBSA010000459.1:0-3484 GCF_032054795.1 Pantoea sp. CTOTU49201 | reverse complement strand
CGCCACTACATTCTGTGGCTGTTGATGACGATTTTGCTGGCGTTAAAAACCTTTGCCTTCACGCCCGTTGCCGACGGCAAGGCGATTCAGACGTTGCTGCTGTCACTGCTGGCTGCGGCGGTGTTTGTGCCCTATTTCAAACGCTCTCAACGCGTGAAACAGACGTTTATCCAGCCATAATGATGTGAGTTTCGTCAGCAATTTAATTCTGAGTGCTCTCAACGACCACACAAACCCGGTGAAGGTTGAGATGCACCTCTCAATTCCGGATAATAGACGCCTTTCGGCTTCCCAGGTTAAAAAATGACCGATTACTTACTTCTCTTTATTGGCACAGTGCTGGTGAACAACTTCGTGTTGGTCAAATTCCTCGGCCTTTGTCCCTTTATGGGCGTGTCAAAAAAACTGGAAACGGCCATCGGCATGGGACTTGCCACCACTTTCGTTATCACGCTGGCGGCGATCTGCGCCTGGCTGGTGAACCACCTGATTCTGGTGCCGCTCGATCTGGTTTATCTGCGTACCCTCGCCTACATCCTGGTGATTGCTGTTGTCGTGCAGTTCACCGAAATGGTGGTGCGCAAAACCAGTCCGTCACTTTATCGCCTGCTGGGAATCTTTTTGCCGCTGATCACCACCAACTGTGCGGTGCTGGGCGTGCCACTCTTGAGCGTTAATTTGAATCACACCTTCCTGCAAGCGGCGCTGTATGGCTTCAGCGCGTCACTCGGCTTCTCGCTGGTGATGGTGCTGTTCGCGGGCATGCGCGAGCGTCTGGTGCTGGCGAATGTTCCTGCGCCGTTTAAAGGCAACTCGATTGCGCTGATCACCGCTGGTTTGATGGCGCTGGCCTTTATGGGCTTCACCGGGCTGGTGAAATTCTAATGACCGCGATTTGGATTGCGATTGTCGCACTTGCTGCATTGGGCCTGGTGTTCGGTGCCCTGCTCGGTTACGCCTCGCGTCGCTTCGAGGTGGAAGAAGATCCGATTGTTGAACAGATCGATGAGATTTTACCGCAGAGCCAGTGTGGGCAGTGCGGCTATCCCGGCTGTCGTCCGTATGCCGATGCGGTAGGTAATAACGGCGAAGCCATCAATAAGTGTGCGCCCGGCGGCGAGCAGACCATGCTCAAGCTGGCTGCGCTGCTTAACGTTGAACCGCAACCGCTCGACGGCGGCGCAGAAGTGCTGGAGCCGATACGTACCGTGGCGTGGATCGATGAAGAGAACTGCATCGGCTGCACCAAATGTATTCAGGCTTGCCCGGTGGACGCCATCGTCGGTGCCACGCGCGCCATGCACACGGTGCTGAGCGACGTCTGCACCGGTTGCGATCTCTGCGTTGCGCCTTGCCCGACCGACTGCATTGAGATGCGCCCGGTTGCCACCACCACGGCCAACTGGAAGTGGAATCTCGACACCATTCCTGTACGGGTGATCCCGGTAGAAACAACCCATGCTTAATTTGTTTAACCTGTTCCGCAAAGAGAAGCTGTGGGATTTTCAGGGCGGTATTCATCCGCCGGAAATGAAAACACAGTCCAACGGCACGCCGCTGAGTCAGTTACCGCTGCCTGAGCGCTTTATCATCCCGTTAAAACAGCATATCGGCCATGAAGGCGAGATTTGCGTAGCGCCCGGCGACAAAGTGCTGCGCGGTCAGCCGCTGACCTTTGGCGGCGGACGCATGCTGCCGGTACACGCTCCAACCTCTGGCACCATCGAAGAGATTGCGCCACACATGACGGCGCACCCTTCTGGCCTCTCCGAGCTGTGCATTTTCCTGCGTGCCGACGGCGAAGATCGCTGGACCACGCTCGATCCGCAGCCCGATTACCGCGCCCTGTCGCGTGAAGAGGCCGTCAAGCGCATTCACGATGCCGGCATTGCCGGTTTAGGCGGCGCGGGCTTCCCGACCGCCACCAAACTGCGCGGCGGCCTGCGCGGCGTCAAAACCCTGATCATCAACGCCGCTGAGTGCGAGCCTTACATCACCGCCGATGACCGTTTAATGCAGGATTGTGCTGCCGAAGTGCTGGAAGGCTGCCGCATTCTGGCGTGGGTATTGCAGGCGGAACGCGTGCTGATCGGTGTTGAAGATAATAAACCGGAAGCCATTGCTGCACTGAAACAGGCATTGGGCGGCGATCGTGAATTGCAGATTCGCGTCATCCCCACCAAGTATCCTTCTGGCGGCGCGAAACAGCTGACGCAAATTCTTACCGGTCTCGAAGTCCCACACGGCGGACGCTCCACCGATATCGGTGTGCTGATGCAGAACGTCGGAACCGCGTGGGCGGTAAAACGCGCCATCGTTGACGGCGAACCGATCACCGAACGCGTGGTGACGCTGACCGGCGAAGCGCTGGCGCGCCCACGCAACGTCTGGGGACGTCTCGGTACGCCGGTGAGTCACCTGCTGCAGCATGCCGGTTTTACGCCGGGCTCGCGCCAGATGGTGATCATGGGCGGTCCGCTAATGGGCTTTACCCTGCCGTCGTTGAACGTGCCGCTGGTGAAAATCTCTAACTGCATTCTGGCGCCATCCGCCAGCGAAATGGGCAACGATCAGGAAGAACAATCCTGTATCCGCTGCAGCGCCTGCGCCGATGCCTGTCCGGCCAAGCTGCTGCCGCAGCAGCTATTCTGGTACAGCCAGGGCGGCGATCACGAAAAAGCGCGCGCACATAATATTGATGACTGCATTGAGTGTGGTGCCTGCGCTTACGTCTGCCCAAGTAACATTCCGCTGGTGCAATATTATCGCCAGGAGAAGGCGGAACTGCGCGCCATCGACCTCGAAGCGAAACGCACCGCCGAAGCGAAAGCGCGTTTTGAAGCGCGTCTGGCACGTCTGGAGCGCGAAAAACAGGCACGTGAAGCGCGTCATGAAAATGCGAAACAACGTGTGGCGCGCAGCGACCAGGGTGAACGGGACGCCGCTGTGGCACGTGTGAAAGCGCGTCAGGAAAAAACGCCGGAGCAGGATGCTGCTGAGCGCGAAGCGCGTCACGCACAAGCCTTAGCGCAGCAGGCCGAGAAGCAAGCTGAAACTCAGGCGTTGAGTCGTCAATCTGGCGATCCGCGTAAAGCGGCGGTGGAAGCGGCAATTGCCCGTGCGAAGGCGAAGAAAGCCGGCGCACCGGTTGTTGACGACGCGCCTGCCGCTGAACCTGCGGCTGAGGTTGACCCGCGCAAAGCGGCCGTGGAAGCCGCGATTGCGCGTGCGAAAGCCAAAAAAGCCACCGCTGCCGCTGAACCGGCACCTGTCGAGCCGCCAGCGGACGCGCCTGCTGCTGAAGTCGATCCACGCAAAGCCGCCGTTGAAGCGGCGATTGCCCGTGCGAAAGCGAAGAAAGCCGCCGCTGCCGCACAATCTGCTGAACCGGCACCTCCCACGCCGCCAGCTGAAGAACCTGCTGCTGAAGTCGATCCGCGCAAAGCCGCCGTTGAAGCGGCAATAGCGCGCGCGAAAGCCAAAA
>NZ_DAMBSA010000458.1:0-3485 GCF_032054795.1 Pantoea sp. CTOTU49201 | reverse complement strand
CCAGCGCGATCTGCTGGCTGGCATCGTCGCCAAACATTACGCTCAGCAGCAACTGTTGCCACGCGATGTGGTGCTGGCGCATGAACGTGGTGACATCCACTATCACGATCTCGACTATTCTCCGTTCTTCCCGATGTTTAACTGCATGCTGATCGATCTGCACGGCATGCTGACCAACGGTTTCAAGATGGGCAACGCCGAGATCGAGCCGCCCAAATCGATCGCGACTGCCACGGCGGTCACCGCGCAGATCATCGCGCAGGTCGCCAGCCACATTTATGGCGGCACCACCATCAACCGCATTGATGAAGTGCTGGCGCCGTTCGTCACGCTCAGCCTGGAAAAACACCGCGCGGTGGCGCAAGAGTGGCAGATTCCCGATGCCGAAGCCTATGCGCGCGTGCGCACCGAGAAAGAGAGCTACGACGCGTTTCAGTCGCTGGAGTACGAAGTGAATACGCTGCACACCGCCAATGGCCAGACGCCGTTTGTCACCTTTGGCTTTGGCCTCGGCACCGACTGGGCGGCGCGCCTGATTCAGCAATCCATTCTGCGTAACCGCATTGCCGGGCTGGGTAAAAATCATAAAACGGCGGTATTCCCGAAACTGGTGTTTGCTATTCGCGAAGGCGTGAATCGTCGGCCTGGCGAAGTTAACTACGATATCAAACAGCTGGCGCTGGAGTGCGCCAGCAAACGCATGTATCCGGATATCCTCAACTACGAAAAAGTGGTGGAAGTGACCGGCTCGTTTAAAACGCCGATGGGCTGCCGCAGTTTCCTTGGCGTCTATGAGGAAAACGGCGAGCAGATTCACGAAGGCCGCAACAATATCGGCGTCATCAGCCTCAATCTGCCGCGTATCGCGCTGCAAGCCAAAGGCGACGAAGCGCAGTTCTGGCGCTTGCTGGATGAACGTCTGGCGCTGGCGAAGCGCGCCTTAATGACGCGTATCGCCCGGCTGGAAAAAACCAAAGCGCGCGTGGCGCCGATTCTGTATATGGAAGGTGCCTGCGGCGTGCGCTTGAAAGCGGATGACGAAGTGGGCGCCATTTTCCGCAACGGCCGTGCCTCGATTTCCCTTGGCTACATCGGCCTGCATGAGACGCTGAATGCGCTGAGCGGCAACGAAGTGCATCCGTATGACGCCGAATACCTGCGGGCAAAAGGCGTGGCGATTGTCACCCATCTGCGTAACGCAGTGGACGCCTGGAAAGAGGAAACCGGCTACGGCTTCAGCTTGTACAGCACGCCGAGCGAGAATCTGTGCGACCGTTTCTGTCGCCTCGATGCCGCCGAATTTGGCGTGGTGGCGGGCGTGACCGATAAAGGGTATTACACCAACAGCTTCCATCTCGACGTTGAGAAGAAGGTCAATCCCTACGACAAGATCGACTTTGAAGCGCCCTATCCCGCCATCGCTAACGGCGGATTCATCTGTTACGGCGAATATCCCAATATCCAGCACAACCTCAAAGCGCTCGAAGACGTCTGGGATTACAGCTATCACCGCGTGCCCTATTACGGCACCAACACGCCGATTGATGAGTGTTACGAATGCGGCTTTAGCGGCGAGTTCAGCTGCACCAGCAAAGGGTTCACCTGCCCATGCTGCGGTAATCACGATCCGGCGCGCGTATCGGTAACGCGCCGCGTGTGCGGCTATCTCGGCAGCCCGGATGCGCGTCCGTTTAACGCCGGTAAACAGGAAGAAGTGCAGCGACGCGTTAAACATCTGGAGACAGGAAAGCTGGGATGATGCGCATCCACGGCTATTATCCGGTCGATATCGTTAACGGACCCGGCACGCGCTGTACGCTGTTTGTCGCGGGCTGTGAACATCAGTGTCGCGGCTGCTATAACCAAAGCACGTGGAGGCTGGATTCCGGCGTACCTTTTACGCTGGAGATGGAAGAGCAACTGATCGCCGATCTTAACGATCGGCGCATTCCGCGTCAGGGCTTGTCGCTGAGCGGCGGCGATCCGCTGCATCCGCATAACGTGCCGCATGTGCGTCGCCTGGTGAAACGTGTGCGACATGAATGTCCGGATAAGGATATCTGGCTGTGGACCGGCTACCAGATGGCGGAACTCAGTGCGGCGCAGCGCGAAGTGGTGGATGAAATTGATGTGCTGATTGACGGGCGTTTTATCGAAGCGGAAAAAGATGCGCGGCTGCTGTGGCGCGGCAGCCGCAATCAGAAGATTTGGTGGTTACGCCAGCCACAAGGCGAGCACGCCAAGCAACATGCCGCTGCCTGCCACGCCGATCAGCGCGATCCACAGCGCCCGTGCGGGAAAGGCGCGATGCAGCATCAATAACGACGGCACACTCACGGCGGGCAGCGTCACTAACAACGCCAGCGCGGGCGCAACGCCCATGCCCGCTAGCATCATGGTCTGCACTATCGGGATTTCCGCAGCGGTGGGAATCACAAACAGGCAGCCAGCAATTGCCATCAACATCACCCAAAACAGCGTATTGCTCACCGCGCCATCCGCGTGCGGGAACAGCCAAACGCGCGCGGCACCGAGCAACAATACCGCGACGATGTACAGTGGAATGGTGTTGCAGAACAGTCGCCACATCACTCGCAGCCAGCGCGTCAGAAACGACTGCTCATCGCGGGCCGGGATAACGGGCGCGGCAACGGCCTGATCCGGCACGCTGCGCTGCACCAGCCACGCGATGCCCAATACCATCATCAAACCCGCCACCAGCCGAATCGCCGCAAAATTCCAGCCAAGTACAAAGCCCATAAAAATCAGTGTGGCGGGATTGAGTAGCGGATTCGCCAGCCAAAACGCCATTGCCGCGCCGCTGGAAACCTGCGACTGACGCAAACCAGCAGTCACCGGCGCGGCACAGCAGCTGCACATCATGCCTGGCAAACCTAATCCAGTGCCCATCAGCGTCGAGCCAAAGCGCGAGCTGCCCATCAGACGCAGCAGCCAGGCGCGTGGAATCAGCACCTGCACCAGCGAGCCGAGGATCACGCCGAGCACTGCGGCTTTCCACACGGCGAGGAAATAGACCATGGCGTAATCGAGCGCCGCGCGCCACGGTGAGTCAGCCGCATTGGCCAAAATCGATTTACCAATTGAGTGCGTTTCGGCGGCAGAGAAGGCTTTGCCGTAATAAGGCTGCCATTTGACATACCACAGACCGAGTACCACTACGGCGAGAAACAGCAGCGGTTTCCACCAGGCGAAGCGTGTCGCTGGGGCGTGAGAAGAGAGTTGGGTCATCACAGAATTCCGTATTCAACTGAATAACGATGCCGCGTTGGGATACGCGGCGGATAGGCCTTAGTGTTATTCAGGTCATTTCATTCCGCCATGTGGAAATCGCTCAAACTTGATCCGGGGCAGAAATTTACCTCTTGCGCCTACGTGTCGCTGCGTTGCCAGACAATCTTTTTGCCAAAGCCCAGAGCATTGTCGGTCATCTTCACTTCTTCGAGCATGATTTCCCACAGCGGCGC
>NZ_DAMBSA010000457.1:0-3491 GCF_032054795.1 Pantoea sp. CTOTU49201 | reverse complement strand
CAGACAGCGGATTACCGGCGCTGCGCAGCGTATATGGCGACGGCAGCGCGCGAGCCAACGCCCTGCTGCTCGGATATGCCAGCCACGCGCTGGATTACGATGATTTTCATGCGGATTTTCGCGGGCATCCCAGCGTGGTGATTCTGCCCGCGCTGTTTGCCTGGCAGCAGCTACAGCCATCGGAGCTGGATCAGTTCCTTGATGCCTACGCGATTGGCGTGGAAGTCGCTGGACGTTTAGGTCTCGCCGTCAGCCAGCAGCATTACGCCTTAGGCAATCACAACACCGCGACGCTCGGCACGGTTGCCGCCGCCGCCGCGCTGGCGCGGTTGCTGGCATTAGATGTCTCTGCCACCGCAACGCTGCTCGGCATCGCCACCACGCAGGCCAGCGGTTTACGCGCGCAGTTTGGTTCGGCAGTCAAGCCGCTGCACGCCGGGTTTGCGGCTGAACGCGCGGTGACCGCCGCACAACTGACGCTGGCGGGTTTTGATGGCAAGCAGGATGGCGTAATTGAGGCATTCATCTCTGCTACCAGCAACGGCCAGGCGCAGCCGGAAAAGCTGATTGATAACTGGGCGCAGCCGTGGCGTATCGTTACGCCTGGACTGGAGTTCAAACCCTTCCCCACCTGCGCCGGTACGCACAGCGCCGCCGAAGCCACGCGCATCTTGCGCAATGAATGGCTGGCGAGCGGTAAATCACTGGAAACATTGCTGCAAAGCATTAGCGAGATTAGCGTGGCGTTTCCGCCGGGCGGCGATATCGCCGCATCGGTGCGCGTACCGACCAACGGCATTGAAGCGCGTTTCAGTCTGGAATACGTGATTGCCGCGATGCTGATTTACGGCGATTTGCGCTTGCAGGATTTTGCCGAAGGCGAGTTGAATCAGGAAGTGATGCCGCTGGCGGCCAAAGTACTTCGTATGCCAGATGAAAATGCGCCACCGGATGCAATTAATCCGGCGCTGCGTTTTCATCTGGTGACGATTACGCTACGCGATGGCTCGCAGTTGCAGCATCACCGCACACGTCAGCAATCGCTGGCCGATGCGGTGGATGTGGCAGGCAAGCTGCGTGCGGCACTGCAGCAGGAATCTCCGCAACGCCAGCAACAACTGCTGAACAACAGCGAGCTGGCTAACAGCGCGCATCTGGCGCAATTAACTCAGTTGCTGGGTTAGAGCGTTTCGACCGGCTCCAGCGCATCCTGAATGGCATCGGCCAGATTTGCGATCTCATTGGCAACCGCCTGCAAATCCCACGATGCCTTTGATCCGCTGGCAGAGGTTGAGGCGCTAACTGACTCTTTTGCCACCGCTAATGCCGCCGCAACCGCAACGGTGCGCTTGTGTTGCTCAACCGTGACGCCAATCGCTGGCTGTGTGAAATAGTCGTTGACCATCGTATCTCTCCCTTAAGTGTTAAAAAATAAATGAATCCTGGAGAGGTATTATGGGGGAATTACAGCAGAGTGCACTCTAAATAGTGAGCCGCCAGCGGCGGCTCGACCCATTTTCAGATTTTAGGTTGCTGATCTTCAGGGAATTCAGTATCGCGGGGTAAATCATCATCTTCGTCAGGTAATGTTTCATCATCACCTGGCAGTGGAATTACATCATCATCTGGACGTTCTGACATAGGTACCTCCGTAAACCCGAAGTGGGTTAATTAAAGTGTAGTGACGAAATAAATTAATAATCGCCCTTCTTTTCATTATGTGAGTTAAGCGTAAGAAATAGTGAAGCAATTAATTATTTAACTTCTCATGCCGCTTCACTTATATAAGCAAAATCAACGCTTGGCTTATATTCTTTTCATCTCAGCGATTTGCGTTAAGCTAAAGCGTGGTTATAATTTTAATTAGATTCAATAGCTACTTTCCTCGGTCGCCATTAATGGCGACCCTACGAGATTCGTGCTATTTCCGTAAGGCGCGCATTCATGCGCGCCCCATAAACAAAGCAGTTAACTTCTTTTATTTATTTCACTTTCCTGAATTTTATTCCGGGGGAACACCATGCCGCCATTTTCCAGCTTTTGGCAAGCCGGTTATGAGGGAGCGGATCATATCAATCCCTTCGGCGAACGGCTTTCAATGAATGCGCTGACCGATCATTTATCGCAATACCATAACGATTACGCCGCGCTGCAGCAGTTTGGCATTACCTCCGCCCGCGAAAGTATTGGCTGGCGACTGGCGGAAATGGAACCGCAAACCACGCTCGAAAGTTTAAAAAAACGCATGAATTCAGCACGCTCATTTGGCGTACAAATTAACTGGACCTTTTGCCATTACGGTTGGCCGGACGACTTAACCTTATTTTCCAGCGAATTTGTGCCGCGCTTCGCCGCATTTTGTCAGCACATAGCGTTATTTCTCGCGGAATATTATGAAGACGCACCGATTTATTCGCCGATGAATGAAATCTCATTTATGGCATGGGGAATTTCTGTCGGCCTGTTTGGCAATAATGTACACAGCGATCCCGATGAAATTAAGCGTCAATTAATTCGCGCCACGTTGGCAGGTTGCGCTGCCATTCGCCGCGTTGATCCGCGTGCGCGTTTCCTGCACTGCGACCCGATTATTCACGTGGTGCCAGATGAAGATAGCGATGCGTGTCGGCAGCGCACCCGCGATATCAACGCTTCGCAATATCAGGCCTGGGACATGATCGCCGGTTTGCGCGAACCGGAACTCGGCGGCAAGCCGCACTATCTCGATGTGGTTGGCGCCAATTATTACCACGGCAATCAGTGGCTCACCGGATCCGGCTGTCGGCTGGAGTGGCATCTGGGCGATGCGCGCCGCGTGCCGCTGCATCCGCTGCTGGCGCAATTAACTCAGCGTTATCAACGGCCCATTTTGCTGGCAGAAACCAGCCACGTCGGCAGCGGACGCGCCGCCTGGCTTGCACAAGTGGCCGCCGATGTCGCGCAAGCCCAGCTCAACGGCTGTGATATTCGCGGCATCTGCCTCTACCCGATTATCGATCGCCCGCTTTGGGAAGATCTCGAAGACTGGCCACGCAGCGGATTGTGGGATGTCGATCCTCACAAAAAGCGTCTGCTGAACCCGGTTTATGCCGCGTCATTACAGCAATCACAACGAGTATTAGCCCGTTTTCAGAGACTTATCATCCCAAATAGCAGGCCAAAGGAAAGCGTCATGAATCAATCCGTATTAGTGGTATTCAGTCATTTACGTTGGGGATTTGTCTTTCAACGTCCACAGCATCTGTTGTCGCGACTCGCCCAGTTCCACCGCATTGTGTTTATCGAAGAGCCGATTTATCAGCCCGGTGAAGCCGCGTTACGCCAATATCAGCCCGCACCCAATGTGACGGTGATCGAGCCGCATACCGATGTGGCCGCGCCTGGCTTTCACGATAGCCAAATCGCCGTACTGCAACCGCTGCTGGCCGAACTGCTTGATGACGATGAAACGCCGCTGGTGTGGTTTTACACGCCGATGGCGCTGCCGTTGC
>NZ_DAMBSA010000456.1:0-3496 GCF_032054795.1 Pantoea sp. CTOTU49201 | reverse complement strand
CGTATCTACATCCGCAACGCCACGGTCAGTAAGCCGTGGGCGCTGCCGGTTAAACCCTGGTCACACCTGTCCGATCATGCGCCATTAGCGGTGGAGATTTTCCTATGAGTTTCAATTGGCGCGACGGTAATCAGCTCCGTTTGCTTGAGAACGGTGACGAATTTTTCCCGCGCGTGTTGGGCGCGATTCAGCGCGCCGAGCGCACGCTGCTGCTGGAAACCTTTATTCTGTTTGAGGATGAAGTGGGTAACGACCTGCACGAAGCACTGCTTAAAGCAGCGCAGCGTGGAGTGAAAGTTGAAGTGATGGTCGATGGCTACGGCTCGCCGGATCTCTCCGATCGATTTGTTAATAGCCTGACCGCCGCTGGCGTGCGCTTTATCTATTACGATCCGCGTCCGTTAGTGCTCGGCATGCGCACCAACGTGTTCCGCCGTTTGCATCGCAAAATCGTGGTGATCGATGAAGCGATCGCCTTTGTCGGTGGCATCAACTTCTCCGCCGAACACAACATCGATTTCGGTGCAGAAGCCAAGCAGGATTATGCGGTGGAGGTGAAAGGCCCGGTGGTGCTGGATATTGCCCAATATGTGCAGCAACAAATGGGCAGCGAACAGCACACGCGGCGCTGGTGGGGTGCGCGTTCCCACCGCCCAGCGGTTAACGCCATGCCCAGTGAAGCGCAGGTGCTGTTTGTCTATCGCGATAACGACGAGCACCGCGACGACATTGAGCAGCACTATCTCGCCATGCTGCGCAAGGCTCAGAAGGATGTGATCATCGCCAACGCCTACTTCTTCCCCGGCTATCGTCTGCTGCGCGAGATGCGCAGCGCGGCACAGCGCGGCGTGCGCGTCAGGCTGATTGTGCAGGGCGAACCCGATATGCCGATCGTTAAGGTCGGGGCCGAATTGCTTTACAACTATTTGGTCGATGGTGGCGTAGAAGTGTATGAATACTGCCGCCGCCCGCTGCACGGCAAAATTGCGGTGCAGGATCAGCAGTGGTCCACCGTCGGCTCCAGCAACCTCGATCCGCTGAGTTTATCCCTCAATCTGGAAGCCAATTTGATGGTGCACGATCGCGCCTTCAACCAGACGCTGCGCGACAATCTGGAGTTGCTGATTCAGCAGGATTGCGTGCGCGTGGAAGATGACAAGCTGCCGCCGCGCAACTGGTGGCAGCTGACCAAAGGCGTGATTGTGTTCCACTTTTTACGCCACTTCCCGGCTATCGCCGGTTGGTTGCCTGCACATACGCCGCGCTTGTCGCAGGTTGCGCCGCCGGTGCAGCCTGAAATGGAAACCCAGGATCGGGTTGAAGCCGATAATCCAGGAGCGAAACCCTAATGTCGAAGAAGAATCCGCGCTGGCAACTGGCGAAGAAAATCCTCACCTGGCTATTTTTTATCGCGGTGATCGTGCTGCTGGTGGTGTATGCGCGCAAGGTGAACTGGGAAGACGTTTACACAGTTATCGTCGGTTATAACCGTTATGTAGTGCTGAGCGCTGCCGCGCTGGTGGTGGTGAGTTATCTGACCTATGGCTTGTACGACCTGATTGGACGCGCTTACTGCGGCCATAAGCTGGCGAAGCGTCAGGTGATGCTGGTGTCGTTTATCTGTTATGCCTTCAACCTGACGCTCAGCACCTGGGTTGGCGGCGTGGCGATGCGTTATCGGCTCTACTCGCGACTCGGTTTGCCGGGAAACACCATTACGCGCATTTTCTCGCTGAGCATCGCCACCAATTGGCTCGGCTATATTCTGCTGGCCGGCGTGGTGTTTGCGGCGGGCATGGTGCCAATTCCTTCCGGCTGGTTCATTGGTGAAACCACGCTGCGCATTATTGGCGCGGTGCTGCTGGTGATGGTTGCGGTCTATTTGTGGGCGTGCGCCTTTGCGAAGAAGCGCCGCTGGACGGTAAAAGGCCAGCATCTGCAGCTGCCTTCGCTGCGCATGGCGCTGTTCCAGTTTGCCGTCTCCTGCGCCAACTGGATGGTGATGGGCATGATTATCTGGCTGCTGCTGGCGCGTCAGGTGGATTATCCCATCGTGCTGGGCGTGCTGTTGATCAGCAGTATCGCGGGCGTGATTATTCATATCCCGGCCGGGATTGGCGTGCTGGAAGCGGTATTTTTGGCGCTGCTGAGTGGGCAACATGCTTCGCACGGCAGCATTATCGCGGCGCTGCTGGCTTATCGCGTGCTCTACTTTATCCTGCCGCTGTTGGTGGCGCTGGTGCTCTATTTGTGGCTGGAGAGCCGCGCAAAGCATTTGCGGCAGAAGAATGAGCAGAAGATGGAGAAATCTATTTCGCGCTGAAGATCTTCGTAGGGTCGCCATGAATGGCGACCCTACGAAGATATACGAGGATTAGCGGCGGTTGCCGAAGATGCGCAGCAGCATCAGGAACAGGTTGATGAAGTCGAGATACAGCGTCAGTGCGCCCATGATGGAGGTGCGACGCAGGTTCTCTTTGTCATTCACGTTGATGTTCTCGCCAATGGCTTTCAGCTTCTGCGTGTCATAAGCGGTTAAGCCGACAAACACCACCACGCCGATATAGGTAATCGCCCACATCAGTGCCGGGCTTTTCAGCCAGAAGTTCACCAGCGACGCCAGCAAAATACCGATCAGTGCCATAAACAGCAGGCTGCCAAAACGGCTCAGGTCGCGCTTGGTGGTGTAACCGTAGAAGCTCATGGCACCGAACATCCCCGCCGTCACAAAGAAGGTGCTGGCAATCGATGAATAGGTGTAGACGAGGAAAATACTCGCCATTGTCAGACCAGTCAGCGCCGAATAGAGCATAAACAGCGCGGTGGCGACCGCGCCGCTCATCCGTTGCACCATGCCAGACAGCACAAACACCAGCGCCAGCTGCGCGATGATCAGACCAAAGAAAGTAATACGGTTAGCAAACACCAGTTCCATTACTGCAGGTGTGCGGGCAGCAAACCACGAAACAAACGCGGTGAGCAGCAAGCCGCAGGTCATCCAGCCATACACCTGCGCCATGTAGGTCTGCAGCGAGGTGGATGCCTGCTGCACGATTGAATCATTACGTGGATATCGATCCATGAAGCGCCTCATTAGCTTTTACGTTAACAAACTCTGTAAGTGTGGAGTGTACACCCGTTTGCGTCAACGGCGCGTCAAGCACTGTTGATAGCGGCCATTAACGCGCTGGGCAAACCACGCGGTGGTGAGATTGCGGGTGATTTTCGGGCTCTCAAGTTTGATGCCCGGCAGTATTTCGCGCGGCAGCGGTTTTCCGGCCATCTTATCGGCGAGAATAAAGGTCTGCTTCCACAGCGTGCTCTTGGCAAAATCTTCGGTGTCGCCCTTCTCCAGATCGCGGCGGATTTCACGATTGCTCATATCCAGCTGCTTGCTCAGACTGCGTACCGCCAGTTCGGTGGAGCCGGCCTGCTCGCTGCCATACATAATCAAATCGCCATCCAGTTCCAGCTTGATGCCGCTGGCGCGCGCAAT
>NZ_DAMBSA010000455.1:0-3499 GCF_032054795.1 Pantoea sp. CTOTU49201 | reverse complement strand
GCCCGTGGTTCGAAACCGCCACTGATTTTCCGCCTTCGGTTGATACCGATGAACTGCGTTGGGATACGCGTCGCAGTATGCTGCTGCCGCCTGCGGTTGAAACCACCACTTTCCGTAATAACATCACGCAAACTGCGCTGCCTTCGCGCGAATGGAACCTTAACGAACTCGGCTACAACGTGGGAGGTTCAGGCACGCATTGGGCAGGTATGGCCTGGCGCTTTACGCCGTTCGATTTCGAGCCCTACAGTCAAACCGTTAAGCGCTACGGTAAATCGCAAATCGCCAAAGGGGTGATCCTGCAGGATTGGGGCGTCACCTATGACGAGCTGGAACCGTTCTACGATCGCTTTGAGAAAATCGCGGGCGTGTCTGGTAAAGCGGGCAAGCTGAACGGGAAAACCATGCCGGATGGCAATCCGTTCGAAGGCAATCGCAGCAGCGAGTATCCGCTGCCTGCGCTGGAGAGCATGCGTCTGACCGATATTTTCGCCGAAGGGGCAAAGAAGATTGGCCTCAATCCGTTTATGGTGCCGGCCGGCCAGGCGTCACGCGCTTACGTTAATCCGCTTGGCGTGCGCATGGGGCCGTGCACCTACTGCGGCTACTGCCTCTATTACGGCTGCGGCAACTTCTCCAAATCCAGCCCGAATGCCTGCGTGATCCCGGCGCTGATGCAGCGTGAGAACTTTACGGTGCTGACCGATTCTGCGGTGGTGCGCGTCAATAAGGCGGAAGATGGCAAAACCGCTACCGGCGTCACCTACCTCGATAAGAACAAGAAAGAGTGGGAGCAACCGGCGGATATCGTGATTCTTTCGGCGTTCCAGATGCAAAACGTCCGCTTGCTGCTGCTATCGAAAATCGGCATTCCTTACAATCCGGTGACCAAAACCGGCGTGGTGGGGCGCGCGTACAGCTTTCAGACCGTCTCTGGCGCGGCGTTGTATTTCAAAGATGAGAACCTCAACCAGTTTATTGGTGCGGGCGCGCTTTCATCGCAGGTGGATGACTGGAACGGCGATAACTTCGACCATACCGGGCTCGGCTTTATCGGCGGCGCGGGCATTCTGGTGGTGGCTCGCGGCGCGCGGCCTATCGGAAATGCCGATGCGCTGCCGCCAGGCACGCCACGCTGGGGGAAAGCGTGGAAAAAGGCCTATACGCACGCTTTCCAGAACGCCACGTTCATCTTCGGTCAGGGCACCAGCTATTCACACGAAGATTACTACCTCGATCTCGATCCCGAATACAAAGATGACAACGGCAATCCGCTGCTGCGCGTGACGTTTGACTACAACGATAACGATCGCCGTTCGGCGAAATTTATCGAAGAGAAAAGCGTTGAGATTGGTAACGCGATGGGCGCGGAGTTGGTCATCGGCACCAATTCAGCCTCTGGCGCCTATTCACCGTACAACTTCGCCAGTGACCACACCATTGGTGGTGCGGTAATGGGCACCGATCCCAAAACCTCGGTGCTAAACCGTTACCAGCAGTGCTGGGACACGCACAACGTGTTTGTGTTGGGAGCGTCTTCGTTCCCGAACAATGCCGGGTACAACCCGACAGGCACGATTGGTGCGCTGAGTCTGTGGACGGCGAAAGCCATTATCGAACAGTACCTGAAGAATCCAGGTCCGTTGGTGAAGGTGTGAGATGAAAAAGAGCAAACTTATCGCCGGCGTTGCGGTGATCGCGGCGGCCGTTGCGGCGGGCATGCTGTGGATGAACGGTGATACCTCAGCAGATAACGTGGCAAGCAATGATGTATTGACCAGCCAACCGCCGACTGCGGCAGATGCCGCTGCGGTGGCGCGCGGACGTTATGTCGCAATCGCCAGCGACTGTACGGCTTGTCACACAATGCCGGAGAGCAAACTGCCGCTGGCGGGAGGCTACTCCATCAGCACGCCATTTGGCGGCATTTATGCCAGTAACATCACGCCGGATAGTGCAACCGGTATTGGTAGCTGGACCGAACGCGATTTCTTCCGCGCGGTGCGGCACGGTAAAGGCAAAGAGGGCGAGCATCTTTATCCGGCAATGCCTTACAACGCCTACGTTAAGCTGACCGATCAGGATATGCACGACCTGTGGATGTATATGCGTTCGGTGCAGCCAATCAATAATAAGGTGCCGGATACTCAACTCGGCTTCCCGTATAACATTCGTCTGGCGATGATGGGCTGGAACCTGCTGTTCTTCAAAAATAGCGGTTTTCAGGCTGATGCCAATAAATCAGCTGAATGGAATCGCGGTGTCTATCTGGTGGAAGGCCCGGAACACTGCGCCGCCTGTCATACCGCCAAGAACATCATTGGTGGTGACAGCAGCGACTATTTGCAGGGCAGCAATCTCGGCGAATGGCACGCGCCCGATATCACGCCTAATCCGCATACCGGCATTGGTAGTTGGTCTGAGCAACAAGTGGTGGATTATCTGAAGCTGGGCAGCAACCATGTGGCGGTGGCGTCGGGTCCAATGGCGGAAGCGGTAACAAACTCGACGCAGCATTTAACCGATGCTGATCTCAAGGCGATTGCGGTGTATCTGAAACAGGTTCCGGCCTCGAAGAATACGCGACCACAACCTATCGCCGCAGATACGGCACAAATGAAAATGGGTGAGAACGTCTATTCGGCTAACTGCTCGGCGTGTCACAACAGCGACGGTAAAGGGATTCCTAACCTTGCCGCGAGCCTGGCAGGCAATCCGGGATTGATGGCCGATGATACGTCCTCCATCATCACCACTGTGTTGCAAGGTGGGCGAGGTGCGGTCACGGCGGGTAACCCAACCAGCGGCGCGATGCCGTCATTCGCGTGGAAATTGTCGGATGAGCAGGTGGCTGCTGCAGCAACCTACTTACGCAATAGCTGGGGCAACGCTGCGGGGGCGGTGAGCGCCGATGAAGTGGCTAAAGCGCGTGCGCAGTTGAAACTGCCAGCGCAAATGGCGGCTCATTAAGTTATCAGGGAGCTTCGGCTCCCTTTTTATCGCTTCGCTAATCTATTCCCGATTATTCTTACCGCCCAGTAAGAATTATCCCGCAAAAGATGTACAACCTAAAAGGGTATGTACAAATAGAACGTTAAGTCCGCAATTTATTATTAGCCTGCAAATATAGTTTTCTGATTAATAAGCGAAGGGTAAAACCAGGATAAGCGAAGCGGTAAATATGGTGAGATTGATCAAGAAATGATCAGCGATTCGGATTTTTCGCTAGAAATAACTCTCCTGACATCGTTAAATCTGTATTTAAGCGAAGCGTAAACACGGAGTCAGGAGAGTTTTGTGCAGAAGTAAAACGCCGTTAGATGGTTATTCTTGTGCGAAGAATGTTATTTGCGTCGACTAATCTTTCCTCCTTTCCGTCCTGCTTCAATGGCGCGCTCCGGGTCGTTCTTGAAGTTGCCGCCGCTCGCCTGGCCACCCTTGCGCCCAGCCTCAGCTGCACGTTCCTTATTCTCTGCGAAGTTGCCTGCACCACCACGAC